>JAUXEM010000094.1 GCA_030620515.1 Salinivirgaceae bacterium | reverse complement strand
TGAAAAAGAAATTAGTCACATACTAAAAATTCGAAAGGCACTTCTACTAAAGTTGCATAATCTTCGCCAGATTCAAGAATATCTTCGTCATTTTCTCTGTAGCACCACTGAACTTTAATATTTACACCTTGCTTAAACATCTCTTCGAATCTAACTAAAAGTCTTAATATAACTTTAGCTGAAGATGAATTATAGTACTCTAACTTAAACTTTATAATAGTTTCAGGATTTGGATTCTTGGCATAATCATCAAACCATTCAAATATAGGCTCAAAGAAACTCATTACATTCTCAGGTCTAGATCTACCAGAAAACTCAAAAATACCTAATTCTTTATTAAGATTAAATGTTAGTGTAACTTCATTACCTTCAACTATCAGGGGTATCATAGTACTATTTTTGTTAGTTATTCAAATATAAGAATTTAAGTTGTTTAACCCACTCTATGTTTTATAAATTTTACGATATATGAATATGAAAAAAAATATTGCTAAAACAATACAAACTCAACTCTTCTGTTAAGTATTCTAGAATGCTCTGTAGTATCCTTATAAATTGGTTCTAAGTTACCTTTACCAATATATTCCATTCTGTTTTTATCAACCCCCTGCTTTAACAAAAACTCATAAACAGCCTCCGCTCTTTTTGCCGATAATTGCATATTATATTCTTCTGAGCCTACATCGTCTGAATGACCAAGCAGTTTAATCTTTAACTCAAAATACTGATTAAAAAGTTTACAAAAGGCTATTAATGGCTCATAATATTCTTTATCAAGTTCATGGGAATTAAATGCAAATTGAATATTAGATACTATCTTAATAGTATCCTTTTCTTTCTTCAATGAGAAAATATTAGATGTATCCATTAATTCTGCAATGTCTTTCTGAATTAAATGCAAATATGCTAATGTGTCTCCATTACTTTTAAGCGATTCCTTCTGAATAAATACTCCTGAATCAAATAGATTATCTCCAACATCGGCAATGGCTAATGTTAGCACATAAGGCTGAAAAGGCACTACTTCAGCGCTTGCTTCCAATTTTATTGTCATACCATCGAACTCGCAATTATATGAACGTTCCCCATGTGCTAAATTACTTGCAAAAAAGGGTTTGTTTGCATTATTCCATTGTTTATTTTCCAGATAAAACTCAGCATTCGTATTTTCATTTATGTTGTCTATAGAAACGTAGACATTAGTTCCTGGAACTAGCGCAATATTCGTCGGATTCTCATAACCTGTACCCGAAATAAAAAAAGCAAATGCATCATTAACTCCTTTTTTTACATATTCCGGATACTCTTCTGAAGCAAAGGAGTAATAAAAAGATATTCTATTGGTATTGGGATAAAAGGTAAATTGTAAAGTAACCGCATCGGCAGTTTTGCTTTTAGTAAGCATTTGTAGGTTTTTATTGCCAAGAGTAAAAATTGCACTTCCAGTATTTGGCGATTCATTAGGTCCATCCACATCTTCTACTCTTCCTGTAGTTAAAACTATTCCTTTACTAATTGGCATTTCTTTTGAGAAAGTATAGTATGTACCTATAGAAATAGGGTTACCAGTAAACTTAACTTCTGTAACTTTTATTCCGCTACGTGAACCTAACAAAATTTCCTTAACTAATGCTTCTGGTGTTTTATCCTGCTCAATAATAATTTGCGCATTCCCCTTAATAAAAATACAGAAAAGGAAATACAGTAAAACAACTGCTACTTTATATGTACTATACATTTTTTTCAAAATAATTCCACAATGCATCTTTTGGAACTGGGGCTTCAATTACTATTAGCTCTTTTTTAACAGGATGTAGAAACTCAATTTTTCTTGCGTGTAAACTAATTCCCGCGTCGGGGTTAGAACGGGCAAAACCATACTTTAAATCTCCTTTAATAGGGCAAGAAATTTTTGAAAGCTGAGCTCTAATTTGATGATGTCTGCCTGTTATTAAATCAATTTCCAGTAGAAAATACTTATCTGATTTTGCAATAATAGAATAGTCTAAAATAGCTTCCTTTGCCCCATTAGCCCGCGGTTCACAATCAAAAGATTTATTTTTCTTTGTATCTTTACGTAAATAATTTACCAGTCTGCCCTTATCTTTACTTGGTTTATTCTGCACTAGCGCCCAATAAACTTTTTTCAAGTTCGTTTTCGACTTAAACATCTCATTCATTCGGGCAAGCGACTTACTTGTTCTAGCAAATATTAAAACACCTGATGTGGGTCTGTCAATTCGGTGAGTAACCCCCACAAATACATTTCCTGGTTTATTGTATTTTTCTTTTAGGTAGAGTCCCACCTTTTCGCTTAAAGGAGTATCGCCTGTTTTATCTCCTTGAACAATATCGGAGGTTTTTTTATTAATGGCTATTAGGTGGTTATCTTCGTATAATACTTCTAACATAAATATAAGTTGAAAGTTGATAGTGCAAAGTATAGTAAATAAACTCCGTGTAAACCAATGATGTATTAAAATTCAAAAAAACGAAATTCAAATTTCAAATTTCAAATTTCAAAAAATAAATTACGTTTTTCAACTCTTGATTGAATTTATTTAGAGTTCTATAATGTCTAAACTCTTGACTTTATGGACAGACTCGATTTAGACTCTTCAAACTTTTAATATTGTTCTTTTTCGTTAGGGAATTCAAGGCTCTTAACATCGGAAATGTAATTTTGTACAGCACCATTTATTTCAGCAGCCAAATTATGATATCTACGTAAAAAGCGAGGTGAAAATTCCTGTGTAATTCCAAGCATATCGTGAATTACTAATACCTGCCCGTCAACACCTGGGCCTGCTCCAATCCCAATAATTGGAATCTTTACTTGCGAAGCAACTTCAGTAGCTAATTTTGCTGGTACTTTTTCTAAAACAATTCCAAAACAACCTATTTCCTGTAACAAATGAGCATCTTGAATCAAACGCTTTGCCTCTTCCTCTTTTCTGGCACGTACAACATAAGTACCAAATTTATGAATTGATTGTGGCGTTAATCCCAAATGCCCCATTACTGGTATACCTGCTGAAAGTATTCTCTCAATAGATTCTTTTACCTCTATACCACCTTCCAATTTTACAGCGTGAGCACCCGTTTCTTTCATTATTCTAATTGCCGATTTTAAAGCCTCAATTGAATTTCCTTGATAGGTTCCAAAAGGCATATCTACTACAACCAATGCACGATTAACAGCTCTTACTACTGATGCAGCATGATATATCATGTTGTCAAGAGTAATTGGTAGCGTTGTTTCAAAACCAGCCATTACATTGGAAGCAGAATCACCAACCAGAATAATATCTATACCAGCAGCGTCAACTAATTTGGCAATACTAAAATCGTAAGCTGTTAGCATAGCAATTTTCTCACCACGATGCTTCATTTCACTCAATACATGAGTAGTAACTATTTTTATTTCTTTATGCACAGACATAATAAAATGTATTTGATTAAGAAGCTACAAATTTGGAGATTATTTTGCAAATAATTCAACTACTTACAATAATAATTCAACTATATATTACAATATGTTAATGATTGTTGAAATAGCCAAAATTAATCACTAGTGACTAATTTATGAATGCGCTACTAATTGAACAGAATTATTTTATTGATGGAAGTGTAAAATAAAAGGTAGTCTGTTTATTTTCGATACTATCGGCCCAAATTTCACCTTTATTAATAGCAACAAATTCGGAACATAATTTTAATCCTAAGCCTGTACCTTGCTCATTATCGGTACCAAGCACTGATTCATTAATGTCTCCTGTAAATAATTCCTTTAATTTTTCAGCCGTAATTCCCATTCCTTGATCCTCTATTCCAATTACTATGTAGTTTGCTTCATTGTAGCCAAAAATTCGTATTTCGCCTTTTTCAAACGAGAATTTTATGGCATTAGATAAAAGATTTCTAATTACCAATGATACACCATTCTTGTCAGCCAGAGCTATTAATTGATCTGAAATTTCTTGTTTAATAGTTAAATTCTTTTTTTCAGCTGTAATCAAAAGCACTTTTAAGTTATCCTCTAAAATATCTTTTATATTAATTCTTTCAGGTTTAAACTCAATTAAGCCTTTTTCGGTACGGGTCCAATTCAATAAATTATCGAGCAAAGTAATTAAGGCATTTGCAAGCTTTCCAATATGCTCTGTTATTTGCTTTTGCTCTGCTTTACTTATTTCAGTTCTAGTATCAGTCAATAAACTGCTCATATTACTAAGCGAAGCTGCGGGTCCTCTTAGGTCGTGGGCTATTATTCCAAAAATACGCTCAAGCATGTCGTTAGCTTTTTTCTTGCTTTTTAATCTTAAATAAAGCTGCACAGATGCATACAATGCAAATAAGAAGCAGATAATTAATGCTACAACTAGTTTTAGCTGATATTTTATTCTGATATCATCTAATTCCTTTTGTTTTTTGAGGTTTGAAATTTCATTTTCTTTTCTATTCATTTCGAAACGAATCTGTAACTCGGCAATTTTCTTTGAATTCTCTCTATTAAGAATACTATCTTTTTGTGCTGTATAAAAAATATAATTATCAAGAGCTTTTTTACTGTTGCCAATTGCAGAATACATTCTATATTTTTCGTACCCTATGCTTTTAAGCAGCTCTCCCTCACCAGTTTCTACTGCCAAATCCATTGCTTCATTCAAAAATAATTTTGCCTTGGTATAATTTTTATTATTCAAATATAGTTGGGCAATGTTTAGCGATGTAATTGAAATACCTCTACTGTCTTTGGTATTTCGCTTTATCTCTAAAGACTGTTCATAATAATTCATTGCCGTTACTGCATCATTAAAATATGCATATACATCTCCTAAATTATTTAGCACATTAGCATACCCTAGCTGATTTCCTATTTGATTGTACAAATCAAGAGCATTAAGATAAAAATCCTTTGATTTTCCAATATCGTTCATATCTCTATAAATAAGACCAATATTATTTAATGATGATGCTATTAAACCTTGATTTCCAATTTCTTCGCGAATTCGCAAAGATTGCATATATTTCTCAAGCGCATTTTCTAAATTTTTAGAACTCCAGTAAACACTTCCGATATAATTCAGTGTTACAGCTGTTTGAATTTTATTTCCAAATTCCTGGTATATCTTTAGTGCCTTTTCATGATAACTAACTGCTAAATTGTAGTTGGATAATTCTTTATATATTAAGCCAACGTTATTCATTGATTTTGCCGTATTAGACTGATCTTCTCCATCTTTCAATATTTCAAGAGATTGAATAAAGTAGCTTAATGCTTCGTAATGTTTATCAAGTTTCCAATAAACACCACCAATATTGTTTAGTGATTTTGAAATTGCACGGTTATCATCTTGTTTTTCTCTAACAGCTAGCGCTTTTAAATAAAAAGATAATGCAATATCATTCTTGCTTTGCCTTTTATACACGTGCCCAATATTATCGTAAGTATTTGCAACACCATTTTCATCGTCAATTTTAGTGTTAATTTCAAGTGCCTTATTATAATATTGTAAGGATTCGTTAAGTTTGCCAAGATTTAGAAATACGTTTCCAATATTAATTAAAGAATAGGCTATATCTTTTTCATTCCCTAATTCTCTTTTAATATTCAAAGCTCTTAAATGATATTTTAATGCATCTTCAAATCGGCTCATATCTTTATATACGATTCCAATATTATTTAAAGATGAGGCTATTTTTATTAAATTACCTTGTTGTTCTCTTAATTCTAGCGATTCTAAGTAGTTGTCAAGTGCTTTATTATTATGTCCTAACTTCCAATAAACACCTGCTACATTATTTAACGAATTTGCTTTCATATCGTTATCGTTAATTTCATTGGAATATTCCAAGGCTCGTAAAAACAGTTTCAACGCTTTTTCATATTCTGCATTATTTCGATAAACTAATCCCTGATTCAAATAAGATTGTATTTCAAGATCAACACGGCCTATTTTTCCTTGAATATGTAATGCTTTCTGGTATTCTTCAATAGCCTTACCATCTTCACCTTTTTTCCAATAAATATGACCTAACATGGTAATAGCAGCTGATTGTTGTGCTTTTGCCTTGCTTTGACGAAATAGATCTTCGGCATTTTGAACCTCAACTAATGCTTTAGTATAGTTTCCTTGATAATAATATGCTTTTCCTTTTAGTAAAACACAACTATTTTTTTCATCAGGTTGGTTTGATCTGATTGCTGAAGAATAAGCTTTATCTGCATATTCAGATGCCTTTAATGCATCTACTAAAAGGAAGAGCTTTGTAAGCTCTATTAATGTCTCAGTACGCTCATTTCCAACAACATTGTTTAATCGAAGTTCTAAACTATCGATAGAATTATTTGAAAAAGCAGGAGATATGATTGAAGCACAAAAAAATAGAATTAAAAAAAGAATTCGGCTCATAGTATAATATGCATAACGGGGTTTATCAATTTAAAATACCAAGTATTTCGTTTTTAAAAATATTTGTTAAATATGTTATCATTTAAATTGAAAATGACAACATGTTTTTAAGTTTTTCAAGGTTGCAAACCACCTGAAAATGCCTGAAAGACTTTTTTAGATGGTTTAAAGTGTTTAAAAGTGAATTATCATACTAAAATACACTTTTTACATAGTGCTAGCAATTATTGTTATTAACAACTAAGGGTTAAAACTTAAGCTTCTTAAACTTTTATACCAACAACAATAACATCATCAATTTGGCGATTGTTCCCTTTCCAATCATCAAATCTTTTTTCTAGTATTTCTTTTTGTTCAAGTAGTTCTAGGGTATGAATTTCAAGAAGCAGTTTTTTAAAGTTTTTCGTATATAGCTTTCTTCCTTTATCACCTCCAAATTGGTCGTAATAACCATCAGAGAATGTGTAAAGCATATCATCTTTTAAAATATCAATATTATTATTTGTAAATGGTGCTTCGCTCAAAAGATGGACCCCTATTGGCATCCTGTCGCCATTATACTCCAACAGTTCATTACTACGAATAATATAAAGAGGATTATTTGCACCCGCAAACTGTACTTTATTACTATAATAATCAATAATACAAAGTGTACAATCCATGCCATCTGAAGTGGAATCATTGTCGCCTGTTTGATGTAATGCTAATTTCACTTTATCACGTAAATCATTTAATATATCGGCAGCTGATTTCCAATTTCGCTTATTTACAATTTCGGTTAGTAATGATGTGCCTAACATACTCATAAATGCACCAGGAACTCCGTGTCCTGTACAATCTACAGTAGCCACCACCGATAAATTATCAATTTTAGTCATCCAATAGAAATCACCACTTACTATGTCGCGAGGTCTAAACATTATAAAGTGATTCTGCAATACACTTTTCTGGATAGTTTCAGGTGTAAGAACAGCTTCTTGTATTCTTTTAGCATATTCAATACTATCGGTCATCTTTTGCTTTTGTGTCGATACTTTATCTCGCTGTTTCTCTATTTCATTTTTTTGTTCCTCAATGGAATCGCGCTGCGCTTGAATCTCCTCTTTTTGTTGCATTATCTCAGCATTCTGAAGCTCAAGTAATTCGTAGGCTTTTTTAATTTTCCGGTTTTTTCTTACAATAAAAATCGAAAAAACAGAAATAATCGCCATCACCATTAAACCAAAATATAGAAGATTCTGTTGCCTTTTATTTTTTTCTTTTTGTTGTATCAGTTGAATATCTTTTACCTTAATCTCTTTTTCCTTTTTTTCAGTTTCGTACCTTATTTGCATGTCGGCAATCCTCTTGATACTTTCGGTACTAATAATCTTATCTTTTAATTGAGAATATTGAGTGAAGTAGTTATACGCCTTTGTAAAATCTCCTTCTTTTTCGAATACTTTAGAAAAAGCATAAAGTACATCTTTCTCCAGATTTATATTTTTCAATTCCTTAGCTATCCATAATGCTTTATCAAATAAAGGGATAGCTATTACATTAGCATCCTGTTCAATATACACTTTACCTAAATCGAGCGAAGAATACGCTTCACCATTTAAATCGCCTATTTCTTTACGCATTGATAATGCTATAGAGAAATATTGAGCGGCGTCATCATGTCTTTCAAATTTAACATACAAATTGCCAATGTTATTTAGCAATGCTGCGGCATTCTTCTCATCACCAATTTCTTTGTACAAACTAAGACCTTCTTGATACTCCATTAACGCACTATCTTGCTCCCCCATGCTTTTATAAACCAATGCAATGTTATTATGAGAACGAGCTTGGTAATTCTTATCTCCTATCATGCGCCTTAATGCTAATGATCGTTTATAGTTGTAGAGCGCCTCATTAAAATTTCCCTTTTTCCAAAACACACCCCCTATATAGTTCAATGCATTTGATTCCAAAAATCTATCATTCATTAAACGGTATTGTACCATTGATTTTTCGTAATATTCTAAGGCCTTTTCATAATTTCCAAGATCTTTATAAATCAAACCAATATTATTCATAGTAGCAGTTATTTGCTTTTTATCACCTTGTTCCTCCCTAATTGTTAGGGCTTTAAGGTAATTACCAAGTGCTTTTTTATATTCTTTGTTTTGCCAATATACACCTCCTAAAATATTGTAATTATCGGCTAAGCGTGCTGGTTCATTAATTCCTGCTAAAAGTTCTATTGAGTGCTCTAAATACTTTAACGATGTTTGAAAATCGTTTTGGTTTTTATAGAGTGTGCCAAGGTTGGTCAATATTTTTGCTTCGGCAACTACATCGCCCATACTTCGCCTAATAGATAATGCTTTATTATAATAAGTAAGCGCTGAGTCTGTATCATTTTTATCTAAAAATACATTGCCAATATGGTTTAAGGTAGTTGCAACTTCAAATTTATTTTCTTCGGTAAACCAACAGGACAAAGCCCTGTAATAATATTCAAGTGCTGTTTCATAATCGCCAAGGCTACGACTTGCAAGTCCCATGTTGTTAAGGATCTTTGCTTTCTCTTCTAGCTCATCCAATTGCTCTTGTATTTGTAGTGCCAAAGTATAAAAGTGCAATGCTTGTTCAAAATCGTTTTTTCTCCAATAAACACCTCCTAAGTAGTACAATGAAATTGCTTGACCAGCATCATCATGAACTTGTCCGAATAAATCTAAGGCTTGTAAATGATATTCAATTGCATCATCTAACAAATTAATATCTCTGTGTTTTATTCCAAGAGTGTTTAATATATCAGCCTTTTGATCCTGATTTTCAACCTTCTTAAGTCTGGAAGTTAATTCATCAATATCTTGTGATAATGAATATAAAGATAGATTAGCTAATAAAAAGTAAAGTATAATTTTGCGCATAGTCTTATGTTTTCAGGCTTATGTAAACTTAGTAAGATTAAGCAAATAATACAAATGGAAATAAGGAAGGCTATTAATGAATAATAGACCGCTAGATACTAGGTATTCAGAAAAATTCAACTATCTGAATTGCACTAACTTAGGCAATATGTTTAGGTAGTGTGGATTTACAATCGGTGATTTGTTAAAAAATATGCTCTATTGTGAACATGCGCTTGTTGGTATGTGTGCTAAACATTAAGCTGCTTAGTTGTTAAAGCACCGAAAATATTTTGGCGCTAACGTGCCTTTTTAATATTTTTAATTCGAAGTTTTTGTCACCTTTCCCTCTGCTGTTCCTTTCGATAGTTTTACATTAATAATATCGTTAGGCTTGATTTGAGTTGCATTCTTAACCACCTTACCATTAAGGGATACTATTGCAAAACCTCGTTTTAAAATATTTGCAGGATCAATTAATTCAAGTTTAGATGCCAGATAATTTAGTTTTGTATTTTGGCGAGAAACATTATTATTTATCCACTTTTCTAATCGAGCATTTCTCAAGTTACAAAAAGCCAGAGCTTGTCGCACATTTCCTTTTGATACTATTGAAAGATTTGTAGCAAGGTTGTTTACTTTTTGGAGTCTATTTCTAAATAATTGATTTGTACCTGTACTTATTTGATTTTGCTTGTTATCTAATTCAATAAATTGCCCATCGAAAGTATTTTTCACCTGATAGTACAATTGAGAAGAATATTCTTTAATAACATTAGATTTTTCTGACAAAGCACTTTGAGTTAACGAAACTACGGTATTATAAGCCTCATATAAACGTGTGTCAAAAGCTTCAATAGTATCAATTAAAAAGTTGGCAACTGCAGTGGGTGTTTTAAGGCTTAAATTAGCTACCATGTCAGCAACAGATTCATCACGTTCGTGCCCAATTCCTGTAATTACTGGTAATGGAATTTGCGTAATAAAATAGGCTAAATCATAATCGTCGAAGCAGCTCAAATCCACTTTCGAACCTCCTCCTCGAATTAAAACAACCACATCATATTCATCTACTTTATCGAATACAAGATTAAATGCATCAACAATTGATGCTGGAGCATTATGCCCTTGCATTACAGCAGGAAATAATTCTATTTTATAATTATAACCATGCGGATTATTCAACAATTGATCTTTGAAATCGCCATAACCGGCAGCAGTTTCCGATGTTATAACAGCAATTCTTTGTGGAACAGTTGGGATTTCAAAAGCCCTATTCATATCAAAAACGCCTTCGCTTTGGAGTTTCTCAATAATTAAAGTGCGTTTAAGTGCTAAGTCACCAACAGTATAGCTAGGATCAATATCTTGAACATTTAAACTAAAACCATAAAACTCATGAAATTCAACAGTTACTTTTATAAGAATTTTTAATCCAGCCTTTAAAGTTTCACGAGCAGTTGTTTCAAAATAAGGTTTAATTATTCGGAATGACCTAGCCCAAATGGTTGCCCTGCTTTTTGCCAACATTTTATCGTTATCTTCTTCCTTTTCAATTAGCTCCAAATAGCAATGTCCTGAATAGTTAATATTCAGTTCACTAATTTCTGCAACAATCCATATGGGAGTTGCGAAAGAGCTATTCAACTGTTTCTTAACTTGGAATATGAGTTGCGATAAAGTAAGAGATTTAGATTCCATTTTATAATCTTACTATTTTTTCTGTAATAATTTCAAAATTGGTATGTATAGATAATATATAACACCCACTCTCTAGCCTTGACAGTCCATTAATTTGAACTAAATTATAAACACCACCAGTCAATTGTTGACTATCGAAATACACTTGCTGCCCTTGGGTGTTTTGCAAAAATATTTTAACCTCTTGTGTTTTTTCTATGTATACATTGAAAGCTAATTCGTCGTAAAACGGATTTGTATAAATTTTTATTATAGCATCGTTCTCCTTTGGTATTCTAGCACTGTCGAGCATAAATGACAGTTTAGAAAAATCAGGTAAACCATAGCCATATGAATTGTCAGGCAACTTATTACGGTCACCAATACTACGAATTAAATCAAGTATTTTCTTGTTTGAATAATCGGGTAATGCTTGCCATAAGCAAGCCACCATTCCAGCCATTACAGGTGCAGAATATGAGGTCCCATTTCCATTTCTTACTGTCCCATCTGATGATATTAAGGCAGTAGCTAATCCCTTAGCAACCACATCGGGTTTAGTTCTATTATCATAAGAAGGTCCTCGACTACTAAAATCTGCTAATGTTTCATCTTCATCAACAGCTCCAATACAAAGTACATTTTCACCATCGCTGGGTGCTGTAATGTATTTCCAATTATTATTACCTTCGTTTCCAGCACTATTTATTAAAAAAATACCCTTACTAAAAGCAATTTCTGCACCACGAGTAATGCGAGTTGTTTTACCATCCATATTGGCATAGGTATGGCTCATGCTAGCATTATCGTAGGTGCTATAACCCAAAGATGCAGTTATAATGTCAGTACCAGCACTATCAGCTACCTCAGCAGCTGCAATCCAATTTTCTTCCTCAATTAAATATTCTGTACTAACATTCTCAGTGCGATATAAATAGTAAGATGCGTTTGGTGCAGTTCCCATAAGCTCATTGGGTAAATTACTTGCCATTATTGATAAAACACCCATACCATGCGAGTTATCTTCAAAAACGCTGTCGTTACCAGCTACAAAATCCCATGTAGCAAGAATCCTATTATTATGCCACAAGCTATCAAAGCAAGCTAACTCATCCACACGCCAAAAACCACCATCGAGAACTGCTATTTGTATATCTTCGCCTAAAAACCCACGATTATGCATAACTTGTGCATTGCACATGGTAATTTGAGTAGTTGCCTCACCATACTGCAAATCATTAGTTTGCTTTGTCCATTTACTTGACAGTGTGGCATTTTTGGTAGAGTTATTTTCGTAAACCAATGTTACTCTGTTAACAAAAGAATAAAATTGAACTTCATCCACAAACATTGGGTCATTCGTTAAAAATACTGCAGAATTGAACCAACGACTGGTAACATGTAGTTTTGCATTTAAATGCAAAATACTATCGGTATAAATGCTGTTTACAGGAAAATCTTGCTCACTAATGGATATGTTATTTTTCTGTCTCCTATCAATAGCACGTTGCGAAAGAAATTCTTCCGGATTATCTACGGAAAAAGAACTATTCTCTTTATCAGAAAACTCCAATAAATAGCCATATCTATAATTTTGAGAAGAAACACTTAATTGAGCTAATACAAAGATTAGAAGCAGTATACTATTGTGCTTTGTCATAATTAATAATTTTCATATAATACATTGTACCTTTTATTACTCTTTCCTCAATGGGAATTCCTATATCAACATATGCTTGGGTAATACTTACCTCCTCTTTCTCTATTAAACCTATTTCATATGCATATTTTTCATAATATGAGTACTTATCAATATCTGAAAGAAGGTACTCACGTTGTGATACTTTTAAAACGGAATCGAAATATATGTTGTTTATTGTTTCAGGTAAATCAATTTGAGTAATTGTATAATTATATTCATTTATAGTATCTAATCTATTGTAAGCATTCCCATTCCATGTTTTATCAAGCTTTAAAGGATGCTTTTGTTTTATAAATTTTATATTTTCCTCTACCTGTATAATTTCACTACCTTTTGATCCGGCATACCAAACTGAAAGAATTGTCCAACTATGATGCATGCTATCTTTATAATAACGATGTAATTCACGAAGGGTGTCGTTGGTGGCATCAATAAAGATTGAAGAAAACTCTTCGCGAAGGAAATAATTGGAGGTGTCAAAAATATCCAGCGGTAGGTCTATGTTTATACTTGTAACTGAATACTCCCTCCAGGCTCCTGAATCAATTGGGAAATATCCATAGTCGTAATCATAAGTAGTTTGCGTTGTATTTACCTCGTTGCAAGCAAAAAACAATAAGGTAAAGAGTATTGCGAATATAGATAGTGTTGTCTTCATGCAGTAAAGATAATAAAAAGGGGCTTTTAGTAATAATAGTACGTTATATTTTGAGATATGAGTAGTGAGACGAAAAATAACACGCTGATAATATGCATGTTAGCCAGAATTTCTAATTTTGCACAATGCTCTCATTGTCAGCTTGA
>JAUXEM010000297.1 GCA_030620515.1 Salinivirgaceae bacterium | reverse complement strand
TGAGGAGAGGCCAACAGAAGAACAAAACTAAAAACATTATTGTCGTTCGAATACTATATCATTAATGATATTCGTTAATAATAAAAATATCTAAAGCAATATTTAAAGATGATGAAATTATCAAATAATTTTTGGTTGATAGCATTGCTATTAATAATTGTGTCTTGTTCAAATTCAAATTATAAGACACATGAATCAGGGTTAAAATATAAATATTTTAATCATTCAGAGAAAGCAATTTTGCCTAATGAAGGCGATATTATTGCCATAAAATTTAGATACGAAAATTCGAATGGGGATATTATTGAAGAGTCAGAACTTTTTAGAACACAACTTAATAAGCCATCGCATGCAGGGGGTTCTATTGAAGATGCTTTAGCTATGATGCACAAAGGAGATAGCGCTTTGTTTTTAATAAAAGCTGAAGATTATTATACCCAAACACGTGGTGTAAGAGTACCCAATAATATAGAACCAACTGAGCATCTACATTTCTTTATTAAAATGGTAGATATTATCTCTTTCGATGAGTTTGAGAAAGAGAGGCATACTGCACGTATATCTAATGAAAGGCATGAAGATAAACTAATGGAAGATTACTTGAACAGAACTAACATTACTATTGAACCTACTTCAAGTGGCTTATATTATATTGAAAAAACAAAAGGGACAGGAGCATCTCCGGTACCAGGTAAAAAAGTAACAGTAAATTACATAGGCACTTTCATAGATGGTCAAATTTTCGATTCATCTTATGATAGGGAAAAACCATTTACTTTTAAATTAGGTGTAGGCGAAGTGATTCAAGGTTGGGATGAGGGAATCAATAAAATGAAAGTTGGCGGAAAAGCTAAATTAGTAATACCTTCATCGTTAGCATATGGTGAAGAGCAAATGGGACCTGTGCCTCCTAATGCCACATTAATTTTTGATATAGAATTAGTAAGCGTAGAAAAATAAAACTTATTGCATGGTAAAAGCTCTTTACATATTGGTAGTTATACTTGCAGTAGTAAGTAGTGTTTGTGCTCAAGGATATTCTGAGGAAAACGATTTTGTAACTACAAAATCGGGGCTTAAATATAAAATAACAAAGCAAGGGAAAGGAGAATGCCCTAAGGCGGGTGATAGAGTTTGGGTGCATTTTATAGGTAAATTGACTAACGATTCTATTTTTGACAATACACTAGAGACAGGTAGTCGCAATTTTTACTTAGGACAAGGGCAGTTGATAAAAGCTTGGGAAGAGGGTTTAAAGCTTATTAAGCCTGGCGGTGCTATAGTTCTGATTGTTCCACCCAAACTTGGTTATGGAGCAAAAGAATATAATGGAGTAAAACCCAATTCAATATTAATTTATGAGATTTCGTTAATTCAAGTTGACAGGGGTGAAGCTATTAAACCATTTAAGACGAATGGTTTAGAATTAGTAAAATCGAAAAGTAAGTTTAAGTATTACGTAGTTGAAAAGGGGCAGGGCAAGCAAGTAAATAAGGGCGATAATGCTTATGTTCACTATACTGGTTTTTTAAATGATGGTTCTATTTTCGATTCTTCTCATAAAAAGGGCAAAGCTGTAAGAATTACTGTAGGAGGTGGTCAGGTTTTTAAAGGTTGGGATATGGGTTTAGAGCTTATGACAGAGGGTAGTAAATTTCGTTTTGTCTTTCCAGCAAAACTTGCTTATGGTAAAAAAGGTTTTAAAAATATTGTTCCGCCAAATGCCACTATAACTATGGATATAGAGCTTATTGAAATTACTCCGGAAATACATGTTACAAAGTGGAATACTGCTGAAAAAGATACCATAGAAACGGAATCAGGTTTAAAGTATATCGTTTTTAATGAAGGTGTAGGAGAATTTATAAACACCGATGAAGTTGTTGAGGTACACTATTCAGGTTATTTTTTGAATGGCGATTTATTCGATTCATCAGTTAAAAGAGAAGAGCCTATTAAATTCCCAGTTGGGGCAGGTGTAGTAATCGATGGTTGGGACGAAGGAGTGAAGCTAATGAAAAAAAGTGCTAAGTTTCAATTTATTATTCCGGCTCATCTGGCTTATGGAGAAGATGGTGCTCCACCACAAATCCCCTCGGATACTCCGCTTATTTTTGATATTGAAGTTGTTAGTATAATGAAATAGAAAAACTGAGTTAGCATCTCAATTTTTCTATTTCCTTGGTTCCGCAACTATTTAGGTGATTGATAGTCACGGCGTGAGACCTTTAAAATGCTCGGTTTATTGTTACAAACAGCTATTAACTAAAAGCTCAAAGCGTGCCTTGCGTATTTGAAGTATATTTAAAGGAATGTATTACTCAAAATAATTTCGCATCCGCTCAAAAAAGTTTCTATCCTTCTTATCAGGATTTGGGACAAAGTTTGGAGATGAATTTAATTTTTCCAATATTTTAGCTTCTTCTTTAGTGACTGATTTAGGAGTCCATACTTGAACATTAACTAGTAAGTCGCCTTTACCATAACCATTTATTTCAGGAATACCTTTACCACGTAGTCTTAATATTTTCCCAGACTGTGTTCCAGCGTCAATTTTAATTTTCACCTTGCCATCAACAGTTGGTATTTCTGAAGTTGTTCCTAATGTAGCATCAGGAACCGAAAGAAATAGACTGTAAACTAAATCGTTTCCATCACGAATTAGATCTAGGTTTTCTTCCTCTTGAATTACCACAAGTAAATCGCCATTAACACCACCACGACGAGCAGCATTACCCTTTCCACTTACCGAAAGCTGCATGCCTTCCGCTACACCACCTGGTATATTTAACGAAACAACCTCTTCTTTACGAGCAATTCCTTCTCCGTTACAAGAAGCACACTTATGAGTTATTATTTTACCTTCGCCACTACATGATGGGCATGCTGAGGTAGATTGCATTTGCCCAAGAAAAGTATTAGATATTCTAGTTACCTGACCTGACCCTCCACAAGTAGAACAGTTTGAATATGAATGACGGTCTTTTGCTCCAGTACCATCACACACATCGCAACCAACATATTTCTTAACTTTAATTTTTTTTGTGGTTCCGTTTACAATTTCCGATAAGGTTAGCTTTACTTTTACTCTTAAATTAGAACCTTTGTTTACTCGTTGTTGACGACCACCGCCGCCGCCAAAGCCACCAAAACCACCAAAGCCACCAAAAACATCTCCAAACGATGAGAATATGTCGTCCATATTCATACCGCCACCACCAGCAGCTCCACCCATACCAGCATGTCCAAATTGGTCGTATCGTTGTTTCTTTTCTGGGTTACTTAATATTTCGTATGCT
>JAUXEM010000134.1 GCA_030620515.1 Salinivirgaceae bacterium | reverse complement strand
CAACATAATCGATATAGAAAGAAGAAGATTCTTCTTTTGTAAATTCACCGTTTCGTGCTACTATTTTTCCTGCCTCATCTGTTAAAAAATATGAACCAGCTCCTGAAATACCATCACCATAGTCATCATACATTAAAAATGTATAACAACCACCTTTTGTTAGCTCAATTGTCTCTTCTTTTTTTGCTTCAAGAGTATACTCTTTTCCCTCTGCCACAACATCACCTGAATCATCAAAAAGTTTCCAATGATTATCCGAAAAACCACCAGTGCCATATGTTTCAGTTGAAATTTCAAAATTTAAGGAATTGGTTTTGAATTTTGCCTGCTTAAAAGAAACAGAAGCTTTATCATTGGTAGTATTCTCGTCTGCCACACCATTTGGAAGCGAACATGTAACCAATAGTTTTTTAGTTTTATTATAGTCGTCTGTAAAAGTATATTCTGGTAAAGTAAATTTTTTCCTATCAGCAAAAGCAACATTCCCAGTCCAATCATAGGTATTCATAGTTCCACCTTCTATACCATAAGTAATTGTTAGACTTTGTAATGCATCAGTTCCTTTGTTTTTTAATATAATTGAAGGTTTAATTTTTGCTTCGCAAATTGATCCTGATGGCTCAAGAATAGAAAAAATACTTGCATCGTTTTTAAATTCAGACCCTGCTAAGGATACTTTATTTGCTTGTAGAATTTCCTTTGTTTCTCCATCAAAAATATAGGCTACTAACTCACAATTGTCTTTGTCCCACTTTGAATCTATTGTGAATTTTTCTTTTATTGTGATTTTTCCATCAGCGTTTAAAGTTGAAATATCTACAGTAGTACCAATAATATTAGGAATAATATCTCTTACAACATTATTAATGTGGTCTAATTCTGTAGTTCCATCCCAAGAACTCCATTCATAGTATATGTTGGTTTCTTTTAAAACAAGCTTTAAAATTAAATCGGTTGTTGTGAAATCTGCTTCTTTTACAATCTCAATAGAGGCTTCGTAATTTGCATCAGTATGTGTTTCACTAATATTTACGGTAAAATTACTTTTTGTAGCTATTCTTTTATCATAATCAGGAGTTGGATCCAGATAAATCCCTGTTATTTCTGACACTTTCTCTCCATCGCACCAAAAACCTGGATAGTCTCGATCTTTGCCCCTAGGGTATAAAGAATCAATTTCAATACCTATTTCTTCTGTGTAAAAAGCTCCATTGAAATCATACATAAGGAAGGTTACCTTTGATTTACTTGTCTCAAAAGGGTCTCCGACAGAATGTTGCCACCAACATGTAATGCTTTTTGAAAAATCAACTGTTGTTTCTTGAAAAACTACAAGTTGCCTGTCAACTTGAGCATAACTATTTGTAAATAATATAGTCAAAATAAGAAGTGATATAACTTTAAGTTTTTTCATAAAAAATATTTTAAGTTTTTGTAACGGCAAGTATACTATTTACTTTTCATTTGTTGAAAAATACAAATGTGACAATTAGTGACTTTAAAACATTAAGTGTGCATTTTAAATAATTGTGATTTTGTAATAGGCTGAAATAATGATATATAGAGTGGTAAGTGTGATGTGATTTCGCATTGGGCTTTTCGGAGGTAATGGTGTTGCAAGAAGACGATATGGTAAGTTAATTCACGAAACGTCCCTCAATGTCATATGCTTTTTTTTTGGCATTTAAAGTAATTACTTTTCTTTTGGTACTGAAATTTAATAGGGTAATTAAATTCAAACAAATAAAATATTAAAAAATTTACATAGTGACCAAAAAAGTTACTATGGTTATGCTTTTATGTTTGTACATAATAGTTATTATATACAATATGATTATAGTATAACATATTCCAAATTGGAATTAAACAAGCACCAAGTTAACAATAAATATAACAAACGCAAAAAGTACCAATAATATATTAACCTTTTCTATCATTTAATTTTTAACTAAATATTTAATTATGAAAAAAATTTATTTACTATTAATTGGACTAGTAGCTCTTAATGTGCTTTATGGGCAACAAAAGCATTCTATCAACACTGGGGATAGACATGTGGCTATGGAGGTTAATTCAAAAAACAAGGGTGTTTTGAATGTAGAATCATCTATTGAAAGTATTGATTTTTATCAAGTATTAACAAAAGGTGGCGAGTTTACAAAAATGAGAATTGATGGAGGGGTGTCTTCAATGTCGCTTGGTGAGCCAACCTTACCTCAAGTTCGAAAAATGATTGAAATTCCTCAAGGGGCTGAATGTCAAGTAAATGTTTTGAGCTACGACGTTAAGGAATATAGTTTAAATGAGCTAGGGCTTAAAACTAAAATTATTCCTGCTCAAAAAAGTCTATTTAGGAATCAAGACCCAGCAGCTGTAAAATTTGAAATGAACGAAATAGTTTATTCTGAAAATGAAATGTTTGGATTTGATTTAGCGGCTGTTGAAATTGAAGGGCAAATGCGTGCAACTAGATTAGCTACTATTGTAATTTCACCCGTGCAGTATAACCCGGTTGCAAATACAATAAAAGTATATACTAACATTAAAGTTGAGATAGAATTTGTAAATGCAGATTATGCTGAAACGCAAAGGATTAAGGAAGCTAAATCATCACCGTATTTTAAGCAATTTAGCGATAACAATACAAAAAGTGCAAAAGCATTAGGTGGCGGACATCCTATAAAATACCTTATTGTATCGCATAAAATGTTTAAAGAAACTCTTCAGCCTTTTATTCGCTGGAAAACACAACAGGGTTTTAATGTTGTTACAGCTTATACTGATGTTATTGGTGAAACGGCAACAGAAATACATGATTATATTAAAGGTCAATATGATGCTGGAACAGCCGAGAATCCTGCTCCTACTTTTGCCTTATTAGTAGGTGATACTACTCAACTTGTTTCTAATAAGGGAAGAGTGTTTTGGTTTGAACCTGATCCTATTGCTTTTCCTAATGGACAGTATTATTGGACAGATTTATATTATTTTGATTATACTGATGATGCTATTCCTGAAATGTTATACGGTAGATTCTCTGCTAATAATGTTGAAGAATTACAGAATCAGCTAGATAAGACTATTGAATATGAAAAATATACTTTAGATGATCCTTCGTATATTAAAAATGCATTACTAATTGCTGGTAAGGATAATAATCCTACCGATGAAGTATCTTTAAAAAATGCAAATGGTGCAGTATATTATTTAAAACACTATATAACTGCTGAGAATAGATTCAATCCTATTGCATTTATTAATCCAGAATCTAATAGTAAGGAAGAAGAAATTAGAGCAAAATTTTCTGAAGGTGCTGGTTTAACTTACTATACTGGTCATGGTTTGGCTGAAGGTTTTTCTGTGCCAAGGTTCAGAATGGAGCATGTTGCTGATGTAACCAATATAGGAAAACCATCAGTAATACTTGCAACATGTTGTTCTACAGGATCGTTTTATAAAGACTGTTTTGCTGAGTCTATGATGAGAGCTAAAGATAAAGGAGCTGTTGCTTATATGGGAGCTAGTCAGCAAACTTTATGGATAGAAGACTGCTGGTGGATGTATGGTGAAGATGAAATTATTGAAGAACCTCAAATTAATACTACCAAAGGTAATGCTGATTACTTATTTCATGAAAATGGTGAAGATAAAGATAAGTGGTGTCAAACAATGGGGCAAATTGTTAATAGAGGAAATCTTGTTGTGCAAGGAACTTCTTCTGAAAATAAAGGGTATTACTGGGAGATATATCATGTATTTGGTGACCCTTCTCTTATGCCATATCTTGGTACTCCAGAAGTGATGAACATAACTCACGGTTCTGTATTAGCACAGGGATCGTCTACTTTTACAGTTGATGCTGAAGAAGATGCTTATGTAGCTCTTTCTAAAGATGGTATTTTGCTTGCTGCTGCATTTGCTGGGAGTAATGGCTCCGTTGATTTAACTTTTGACACACAAAATTCAGGAACTTTGGATATTGTTGTTACAAAACAAAACAAACAACCTTATATTAATTCAATTGCTATTGGCGATCCTATTGCTCCTGTAGCTAAATTCTCGGCAAGTCCAAGAAGTGTTGAAAAAGGTAAAGAAGTTTCTTTTTCTGACATGTCAAACAACGGACCAACATCATGGGAATGGACATTCGAAAATGGAACACCTGCAACAAGTACTGACAGGAACCCTAAAATTACTTACAATACTTTAGGTAAATATAAGGTAACTTTAAAAGTCACTAACTCTGAAGGTAGCGATACTAAAATTGAGAACGAATATATTGAAGTAGGTGACGGTATTGTAACACCATCATTAACTGCTGATTTTTCATCAAATACAACAAGTGTAAAGGCAGGTGGCGAAGTTATATATACCGACAAGTCAACACAAGCAACTTCATGGGCATGGGAATTTGAAGGTGGAACACCATCAACTAGTACAAGCCAAAACCCTACCGTAGTTTATAATACAAATGGTTCATATAATGTAAAGCTAACTGTATCTAATGGAACAGATTCTAAGATAATGGATAAGCCTGCATACATAACTGTTAGTGATATAGAAGGTTATTGTCAATCTGCTGGTAATTCGTTTTCATCAGAGTGGATAGCAAAAGTAACCATGGGATCAAATGAAAATGAATCAGACGCAAAAGGGTATTCTGATTTTACGAATACTACTTTTAATCTTACGTCAGGGCAAAATTCAATATTATTGACTCCTGCTTTTTCAGCAGAGCCAAACATGGCTTCTGATTATTCTAATGAAATTTCGGCAAAAACAAGTGGTGATAATGAAAGCAACATTGTAACCTTAACTATTGTTCACGATCAATATCCATCGGAGGTTACTTGGGAGCTAAAAAATGAAAGTGGAGAGTTGCTGGCAAGTAAAGATTATTATTTTACCCCTGCAAATGAGACTGTAACTGAAGAGTTTGAATTACCCGTTGCTTGTTATAAATTTACTATAAAAGATGCTTCATCTGATGGTATTTGTTGTGATTATGGTAAAGGATCATATAAGCTAACTAATGCTTCAAATACTATTTTAGCCGAAGGAGGTCAATTTAAGGCTGAAGAAGTTAAAGACTTTTGTATTGATAACAACGGTGCAAAGGGTAATGTTACTTCTTTAAACAATATGCTTTCATCGATAAAAGTATATCCAAATCCGGTAAATCAAAATCAAAATTTAATAGTGGAATTCAATAATGATGTTGAATACCATACAATTACTTTACTTGACCAAGTGGGAAAAATGCATAAAGTAATAAATGTTAATAGTAGTAAAATGAGCATACCAACCAATGATTTGGTTCAAGGAGTATATTTTATTCAGATAAAGGGTAATGCAGAAGTTACAACACTAAGGGTAGTAATAAAATAACCCGACATAATAAATAAAATAAAAGCGGTAGTTATAATAAAAAACAAGACAACATGATAAATAAAATTTCTATTGTATTAATATTTACATTCTATAGTGTAGTTGTATTTGGTCAAAAAGAACCAGTATTAATTGCACAGGAGCTTTTACAAGAAAAAGGCGAAGTGCAGTTTGTATTTGAAGTTGATGATTTGGCTGATTTGCAAAGTGTAGCAAATATTATTTCCATTGATAAAGTAGATGGAAATAAGGTTTATGCTTATGCAAATTCAGAAGAATTTAATTCATTTTTAACATTTGATTATAAGTATACTATTCAGCAAGCTGCAGGGTATAACTTCGCAGAAGAAGATATGGCCACAACAATTGGTGAAATGGTAAATTGGGACAAATATCCAACTTATGATTTATATTTAGAAATGATGCTGAAGTTCTCAACCGATTATCCTACATTATGTAAATTGGATACGATAGGAGAATCGGAACAAGGAAGATATATTCTTGCTGTGAAAATTTCCGATAATGTAGAAAAACATGAAGGTGAACCTGAGTTTTTTTATTCTTCAACTTTACATGGAGATGAAACAACTGGGTATATTTTAATGCTACGCTACATCGACTTTCTATTATCTAATTATGCCACTTCTGATGAAGTTGCTGCATTAGTTAATGGAATGGAAATTTATATTAGTCCGAATATAAATCCCGATGGTACATATGCAGGTGGAAACTCTACTGTTTCGGGTGCAACTCGGAGTAATTCAAATAGTAAAGATTTGAACAGGAATTTTCCTGATCCTGTGGATGGTATCCCTTCTTCTGTTCAGAAAGAAACCCAATCTATTATGAACTTTATGGAGAAGCATAATTTTGTAATGAGTGCTACATTTCATGATGTTTATGAATTGGTTAATTTTCCTTGGGATGCTTGGATTAGTTCAGATAGAAAACATGCTGATCACGATTGGTTTGAAAAAATTTCAAGAGATTATGCCAATTTTGTTCAAGCTGAAGGTCCATCAGGATATTTTACTCAGCAAGATAACGGTATTACTCATGGTGGTGATTGGTATGTTGTGCATGGCGGAAAACAAGATTATGCAACATACTTTCGTAATTGCAGAGATGTTACCATTGAGTTGTCTTCTTTTAAAATTATATCGCCCGACGAATTAAATAATTATTGGAACTATCATAAAGATGCCATCACAGGATATCTTATGGAGGCTAATTATGGTATACAAGGTTTGGTAACAACTAGTGATGGGAAAAAAGTTAAGGCGAAAATTTCAATTGAAAATCATGACCTTGACAATTCTTTAGTGTATACTGACAGTGTTAATGGAGATTATTATCGTCCAATTGAGCCAGGTACTTATACTCTCACCTACGAGGCTAAAGGATATTTTACCCAAACACATAGTATTACAGTTGATGCTTATAAAACAACTGTAATTAAAAATGTTGAACTAAAATCAGAATCTTCATTAGTTGATAATTCGCATGTAAATTCATTTGCAATTTATCCAAATCCTGTAAATGAATATATGAATATTGAATTTCAGGAGTCTGTTTCAAATAAAACATTGAGTGTGTATAATTCATTGGGAATGGAATTATCTCGAATAAATGTGAATTCAAATACAATTAAAATTGAAACAGGCAGTCTGCCATCAGGTACATATTATATTAAAGTACTTGGTGAACCTAATATTCAACCAATGAAATTTATTAAAAATTAAATTTTATGCGAGTTTATTATAGCGATTTGCATAATATCATAAAAAGTAAAATTAAACAGATTATGTGAAAAAAAATGGCATGAAAGAATTTATCGTTTTTATTGCCGTACATAATCATAAATTTTAAAAAAATGAAAACAAAAATATTAATAATTATTCTGGCGGTTATATTTAATTTGCCGGCAATATCACAGAATAAAGCAGCTTTGAAAAAAGCTAACAGTTATCTTGATACTAGAAGTGAGGTTCAATTTCAGTTTGAAATAAATGACAAAGCTGAATTACAAAAGCTTGCTAAAATTATTTCTTTAGATAAAGTTGAAGGGAATAAAGTATCAGCCTATGCTAATAAGAAGCAGTTTGATGAATTTTTAAAAACAAATAAAGATTTTCAGATAGTGCCTTCAGCAGGCGAAAAAGGACAATTAATTGAGATGGCTACAACTGTCTCTGAAATGTCAAATTGGGATAAATACCCAACATATCAGGTATATGTTGATATGATGAACAAATTTGCAACTGATTACCCAAACTTGTGTAAGGTTGAAAAAATTGGAACATCTGTAAACGGGCGTGATATACTTGCGGTTAAAATATCAGACAATGTAAGTACCGAAGAAGCTGAACCAGAGTTCTTTTATTCATCAACATTACATGGCGACGAAACTGCTGGTTTTGTTTTAATGTTAAGATACATTGATTATTTATTGTCGAACTATGCTACAGACAATGATATTAAAAACATGGTTGATAATATTGAAATATATATTAATCCAAATGCAAATCCTGATGGAACATACAGAACTGATGACAATACAGTGTCTGACGCCACAAGGGGTAATATTAATGGAACAAACCTAAATGCAAACTATCCAAATCCTGAAAGCACACCAACAAAGCAAAAAGAAACTGAAGAAATGATTAAGTTTCATGAAGCACATAATTTTGTTATTGCAGCTACATTACATGGTGGTTACGAGTTAATTAACTACCCTTGGGATGCTTGGACAAGTAGTGATCGTAAAATTGCAGACCACGATTGGTGGGATAAAATTTGTAGAGATTATGCTAATGCGGTTCAAGCAGTAGGTCCTGAAGATTATTTTACTCAGCAAGATAATGGAATAACTCATGGTGGCGATTGGTATGTTGTTTATGGTAGTAAGCAAGATTATGCTAACTATTACAATAACTGTAGAGAAGTAACAATTGAACTTTCAACAGAAAAACTATTGGGTACTGATGAATTGAATAACTATTGGAGCTATCATAAAGATGCTTTTACAGGTTACGTGAAAGAAGTTCTGTATGGCTTTCAGGGAACCGTTAAAGATAATTCAGGCAATCCAATAAAAGCTAAAATTTCAATTAACTCATTCGATAAAGATAATTCATTTGTATATTCTGATGTTGATAATGGTGATTATTACAGACCAATACAGCCTGGAACTTACGAAGTGGAATACTCTGCTGATAATTTTTTAACAAAAACACAAACTATTGAAGTTACTGCCTATAAAACTGTAGTAGTAAAAGATGTTGTATTAGATAACGATAACGCTGTAAGATATGACGTAACTGGTAGTGTTACTGATAATTCGCAGAACCCAATTGAGGGTGTTAGTGTGAAAATTTCGGGTAGTACAACCCTTACGGTACTTACTGATAACCAAGGTAACTATACTTTAACTAATGTAAGTGAAGGAGCATATACTTTTACAATTTCTAAAAGTGGCTTTAAAACTATAACAGCCTCTAATTCAGTTAGTGCAACTGCTCTTAAATTCGATTTTCAACTAGAAACGGAGAGTGTGGTATCAGGAATAGATGCCCCAGGTAACCTTTTAGCTACTGTAAAGACTGAGACATCTATTGCTCTTACCTGGAATGATAATAGTAATAACGAAACAGGTTTTGCAATTGAAAGAAAAGCAGGTGTTGAAGCATATGAGCTTATAGCCTCAGTTGACGCTAATACAACAACTTATTTAGATGATAATTGTGTTAAAAACACTAATTACACTTACAAAGTTAAAGCTACTGGTTCTAGCAATAGTGAATTTTGGAGAGTTTGGATTGATTTTAATGGAGATGAGGATTTTGACGATGCCAATGAAATGGTATTTAGTGCTGATGCAAAGAGTGATGAAGTTACAGGTAATATTGATATTCCTACCTCGGCACAAAACACCACAACGCGCATGCGAGTATCAATGAAAAATAATTCTGCTCCAACACCATGTGGTAATTTTCCATTAGGTGAGGTTGAAGATTATACAGTTAGTTTCGGAACATCAGTATCAGTTCCCGAAGCTGATTTTTCTGCAAGTATTACAAATGTTACTGAAGGAGCTAGTATTCCATTTACTGATCAATCTACATATAATCCTACATCGTGGGAATGGAGCTTTGAAGGTGGAGAACCAGCTACAAGCACTAGCCAAAATCCATCGATTAAATACACTACCGAAGGTACGTATAGAGTAATGCTTAAGTCTACAAATGCTGGCGGTTCAGATACAGAAACAAAAGAAGCCTACATTACCGTTACAAAACAAAGCCAAGATACCTATTGTACATCAAGAGGTGGCGATTCACGCTGGGACTGGATAGAAAGCATTAAAATTGGAAATTATGAAAACATTTCTTCTAATAATAATGGATATGGAAATTATATTTCTGAAAAAGTTAGTGTAACTGAAGGATCAAATGACATAGTACTTACTCCAGGTTTTCAAGAGGGTTTACCTTATCCTGAGGGATGGGCTATTTGGATTGATTTTAATAAAGATGGTGATTTTGATGATGCTGGGGAGAATGTTTATAACGTAGATGATCCAACTTCTCAAGTAATAAATGCAACAATAAATATTCCAGCATCATTTACTGGTGAAACCAGAATGAGAATAGGAATGAAATCAGACAATATTCCTGAGCCATGTGAATCAATTAAATATGGTGAAGTAGAAGATTATACTATATCGAAATAGTCTGTAATATATAGAGAATAGGTGGTAAGATATATATCTTAAAAAATCAAAGATTTAACTCTCTGATTTAATCATCTTGACTAAACTTATTCTCTATATTTTTTTATTTTTTTTAGATTGTTCAGTTTTTATAAAAACCATATGTACAATCGTATTTATTTTAGACAGAGTGGAAAATACCATTCACGCAGGCAAGGCTATCTTTAGCTTTACCCGAGCAAAAAGTTAGAGTAAAATATTAATAAAATTAAAAAACAATAATAATGAATTTGAAAAAAATTATACTAAGTATATTCTTAAT
>JAUXEM010000065.1 GCA_030620515.1 Salinivirgaceae bacterium | reverse complement strand
TATTATAATAATGTTAAACTTCTTCATGGTAGTGGGGCTGTTTTCCGAACGAAATATCGTTCGCTAGTTCGTTAATATCGTCTTGCTGATAAGGAAAGTGTTGCTTAAGCTGTTCACCTGCCATGTTTATTCCTTGCGACAAGCCTTCGGTATATTTCTCATTTTTAAAACAGGTAATTACACTATTGGTAATTACATTCCAAAAACTATCAGGTACTTTGCTGTTTATTCCGGCATCACCCAAAATGGCAAACTTATGATCGTTTAGCGATAAATAAAATAATACCCCATTACGCAATTCAGTTTTATGCATTTTAAGTTGGCTAAAAACCTCGGCTGCTCTATCAAGAACCTCAATTTTACATTTCGATTCTACATGCAAACGAATTTCGCCCGATGTATTTAATTCAGCTTGTTCAATAGCTTGTTCAATTGTTTTTTTCTGCTCTTTATTAAAAAAGTTGGCTACTCCCATTTGTTTATATTTCTAGACGTTAGAATTTAGATAATAGAAAATTAAAATTAAAATTTTACTTCAGGAGCTTTTTCTGAACCTTGTACTGCTTTGAAATATTCTTTCTTTTCGAACCCAAATATGTTTGCATATATGTTTTTTGGAAAGATTCTGATAAAAGCGTTGTATCCCTTTACCGATTCGTTAAATTTTCTACGTTCTACAGCAATTCTATTTTCAGTTCCTTCTAATTGAGCCTGTAAGTCGCGAAAATTCTCATTAGCTTTTAAGTCAGGATATCGTTCAACTACTACCATTAATTTCGATAGGGCAGAACTTAATCCATCTTGTGCTGCTTGAAATTGTTGAATAGAATTTGCATTTAATTTAGAGGCGTCAATATTTGTACTTGTTGCTTTTGCACGAGCTTCAATAACTCCTTCTAATGTGCTTTTTTCGTGTTCCGCATATCCTTTTACTGTATTTACTAAGTTTGGAATCAAATCGGCTCTACGCTGATATACGTTTTCAACTTGACTCCAACTTGCTGTTGCTTGTTCGTCCATAACAACCATGTTGTTGTAGGTGCCTTTAAAGTTTGAGAAGATGAATAGTGTAATAACAGCAATGATTCCAATGGTAAGCCATTTCTTTTGTTTCCGATTCATTTTTATCGATTTTAAGTTAATATCAAGTGTTCGACGATTAATCTATCAAATTTGATACAAAAGTTTCGTTATTGGGTATAAAATAGAAAAGACCGCCATGTTGGCAGCCTTTTCCAGAGTTATAATATTTTGCTTTATTATTTAGCTACTTTTTCTAGCCATCTAAGCATGAATATTACAGTAAACATTGAAATAGCAGTTGCTATAACAAAAATACTCCAAGTCATCCATACTGGGATAGTGTCATAAAGAATAGCACCAATAAATAATAGTCCGTTACCCAGTGCCGTAGCACCTAACCAACCACCTTGCATCATACCTTGATATTGTGGAGGCGAAACTTTACTTACAAAAGAAATACCCATTGGGCTAATAAACAGCTCGGCTACAGTTAAAATAAAATATGTTCCTAGTAATAGCATTGGGCTTACGCGAGCAGCGTCAACTAAAGGAGTGCCACCATGTTTGGGGCTAATAGCTTCGAATAATGGAAGGCCAAATGAACCCAATACCATTACAACAAAACCTAATGAAGCAATACCCATACCAATTGCAATTTTCTTAGGTGTTGAAGGCTCCATTCCTTTAGAGCGTAACCAACCAAATAAACCTACAATAATAGGGGTCAAAAATACCACAAAGAACGGATTCATTGATTGAAAAATTTCGGCTCCCTCAAATGCAATTCCAAATATGTTGAATTTAAATACACTTAAATCGGTATAATCACGTGCAAACATTGTTAATGTCAAACCATTTTGGTGAAACGAGAACCAAAAGAATATAACAACACCAAAAATTGCAAAAAGTGCATACATACGCTGTTTAACTTCGGCAGCTTCCATTTTTATCTCATCTTTTGAGATTCCTTCAGCAGTTGAATCGCTACCTTTAGGGTTAGGAAAAATATTCTTATTTTTCACATAAACAACTAATGATATAAGCATTGCAATAATTGCAGTTCCAAAAGCATAATGAAAGCCTGTATTAAATACATCTAGGTAACTATTAGCAAAAGCTGTTAAATCGGTTACAGGAGAGACACTTACTTTATTAGCTAATTCTTGAAAAGCTACAGTTGTTTTTTCGGTTATATTACCATTAATAAAACTATGGCAATATTCAGGTAAACTTGCATTGTACTGAAAGTTGTTTTTACCTAACCACCAGTTACGCATTAAAATTGCTACAATTGGAGCAAAAATTGCACCTACATTAATAAAGGCATAAAAAATTGAGAAACCAGAGTCTCTTTTTTCTGAATACTCATCGTTGTCGTACATCTGTCCAACTAAAGCCTGTAGGTTTCCTTTGAATAAACCATTACCAAAGGCAATTACAGCCAAGCCAACCAATGAAATTGTTAAGTAAAATGGCACACTAGGTACAGGTGTGGGTGTTGGTATAGCTAAAATAACATAACCACCGGCCATCATTATTAACCCCACTAGAATTGTACCTTTAAAATTGTTAATTTTATCGGCAATAATACCACCGACAAGTGCCAAAATGTAAATTGAGAAGTAAAATACAGAGTAGATAATTCCAGCATTGGTTCCACTTAAATTGAATTTTGCCTGTAAAAACAGTACCAAAATTGCCATCATAGTGTAAAACCCAAAGCGTTCGCCCATATTGGCTAAAGCAGCTGGAACTAATCCTTTAGGATGTCCTTTAAACATAGTTTATAATTTTTAATTAATATTTACTTATTTTTTTTGACCAACGACAAATATAAAAATCTTTTTTGTGTACCCAACTCGAATAAAACTATTGCAGAACATTTTGCGCAAATATTTTACAGCGAATCAATAAACCCTAGCCCTGCAATAGATTTGAAAAAAAATAAGCTAAATAAAGAATTTTCAAGCTTTTATTAAAACAAGAATTATCACCCTTCGGGTCCGCCTGTATTATTCGGAAAGGTTTATCTCGCCCTAATGTGTTGTGTTTGAAACGTGTCGATAGAGAGTTGATTGTGTTTTATTTAGGAGATATAACGCATAATGCGGGTTAAATGCCTAAATTTATTAGATTGAATTTTAATATAGCTTTTATGAAAATTTTGTGTGTTAGTCAGATAAGAGAGTGTGATGCTTTTACTATTGATAATGAACCAATATTATCGATTGATTTAATGGAACGTGCTGCTAGTAGGCTATTTGAATGGATTGCATTAAATTATGATAAAAATTGCAGCTTTGTTTTATTTGCGGGTTCTGGTAACAACGGAGGAGATGCTTTAGCTCTTGCTCGCTTGCTTTATAATAGTGGTTTTGCCAATGTGGTTCTGTATTATTTACAAGTTGTAGATACAGCTTCTAATGATTGTAAAACGAATTATTTAAGACTGAATAAACTGCAATCTATTACTGTTATTGATATTCATGAAAATGACCCATTACCAAATATTGATAAAAACTCAATTATAATAGATGGAATTTTTGGTTCAGGTTTGTCTAGATCAGTATCGGGCTATTGGAGTAAAATTATTAAGCATATTAATTTGAACGCTACTACTATAATTTCTATCGACATTCCTTCGGGTTTATTTGCTGATAATAATTTAAATGATAATAAAGGTGAAATAATTCGAGCAAAGCATACTTTGACTTTTCAATTTCCTAAAAAAGCTTTTTTATTTGCTGATAATAATGAGTTTGTTGGGTATTGGATAGTCCTTGATATTGGTTTAAGTAAGGAGTTTATATCTAAAGTTGAGACATCGAATTATTATTTGCAATCTGATTATATTCGCTCTAAAATTAAGGTTAGAAATAAGTTTGCACACAAAGGTAACTTTGGACATGCATTTTTAGTGGCTGGTAGCTATCAAAAAACCGGAGCTGCAGTTCTTGCCGCTCAAGGATGCCTACGCTCAGGTGTGGGTTTATTAACGGTGCATGTGCCTCAATCTGCTTATGTAATTATGCAAACAGCAGTTCCCGAGGCTATGCTATTTATAGATGAAACAGAATTGAGTAGTTGTAGTATAGAGTTATTTGCAAGTTATTCGGCTATTGGAATAGGACCAGGAATAGGTAAGAAATCGTCTATGCAAAATGCACTACAACGAATACTTGAGAATTATACTAAGCCAATGGTGTTTGATGCTGATGCTCTAAATATTTTGTCTGATAACAATGAGATGTTAAAATTAGTGCCAAAGAATTCTATCCTAACTCCGCATCCAGGTGAGTTCGATCGATTAACCAAAAAGCATATTTCAGGGAATGATCGTTTAGTATCGCAAATTGAGCTTTCCAAAACCTTACAATGCTATGTTGTTCTAAAAGGCGCATATACATCAGTTAGCACACCAAATGGTGATGTTTATTTTAACTCAACTGGTAATTCTGGAATGGCTACTGCTGGCAGTGGAGATGTATTAACTGGAATTATACTATCTTTACTGGCTCAGGGGTATAATTCAAAATATTCAGCCTTATTAGGAGTTTATTTACATGGATTATCAGGCGATATTGCTGAAAAGAGAATAGGACCAGAAGCTTTAATTGCATCTGACATAATTAATAGCCTAGGAAATGCGTTTATTCAATTAAAGAACAGTATTTAGTAGTTAATGCCAATTATAAATTAGAAATGAAAAAGTTAAGCTTAGTTTTAGTTTTGTTATCAATAATATTTTTAGCATCGGCGCAAAAGGTAGTTACAAATTCTACCGAAGTACGTGCTGCCAATACACAGTTAACTTTCAATGGAAATCAACTGTATTATGCTCTTCCTAAAAATATTGTTAGAGTAGAATTTACTATTCAGCAAACACAGTTATTTGAAGGGCCCTATGCACGCTATGCCTCAAAATATTTAAATATTAATGATGGAGTAATTGGTTCAAATAAGACTAATTATGAAATTAGCAATATTAAAATGGATAGATTTAGTGTAATAGATTCATCTAAATTTTTTGCAATAAGTAATGTTAATGCTTTTAATATACCTGAAATTAAACTCAATTCCGATGGTGTAATAATTTCCTATAACTCAAATAGTAACAATGAAGGTTATAAGGTAGAGGCTTGTCCAACGGCGTTATTGTCAGCTGGTTTAGCGGATTATATGTTTGATGATTTAGGAGTAAGATCTTTTATGACAGAAAAGTCAGAAACTTTGTATAGAACAGTAAAAACAGATACAAGCGAAACTCAAGTGCCTTATACACATAAGAAATCTGCTTCTACTTCCGAAGAGATGAATGCTGAAGAGGCTGCTGCATTTATTAGAAAATTACGTAAACGTAGATTGAAATTATTAACTGGAGTTTTTGAAGAGACTAATGCAGTTGGTGGGCAGGCTATGAAAATCATGATTGCCGAACTTGAAAAATTGGAACAGCAGTACCTTAATCTTTTTACTGGAGTTGAATTAGTTACTAAACAAAAATATTATTTCGATTTTGAAGCGGAAGAGGGGGTGACACAAGAACAAGTTGTACTTGGTTGGTTTTCACCTAAAAATGGACTTAGTAGCAATAAAAATGATGCGCAAAAAAGCGATTTTAAATCTATTTTACTAAAATCAATTATGCTTAGTGGAATTCCACCACCTAAAATTGATAGGATAGATAATACTTTAAAAACTCCTGCGGCAATTAAGTATGGTTTGTATTATAGAATCCCTGGAAGAGTAAACCTTACCATTCAATGTAATAATAATATTTTAATAAGGCAGCAAATGCAAATAGCTCAGAAAGGAGAAGTAGTACCTTTGCCTAAAGAGTATTTGATAGATAGAAAATTTGCAATTGATTTTTATTCCCAAACAGGAGGTATTAAAAGCATTACATTAAATAAGGACTAATTATTTATAATTAGTCTAAATATTGACTCCTTGACAATAACTTCCATTATATCAGTTAATTAGGTGTTTTTGAAAAAAAATACATGCATGCTTTTTAAGATTGTACGCATTTTGGTTTTTTATATGTCTTTTACTTTCGTAGAAAATTTTATCTTTGCTCCCAATCAATTAAAAATTGAACAAAAAGGGATTGATATTTTATGTTAAAACCATTGATTTATTAGTAATTGCAAATAACTTTTATACGAAATAATTATGACAGGATTAAAAATCATTGTTCTTGCCAAACAAGTGCCCGATACTCGTAATGTGGGAAAGGATGCTATGAAAGCAGATGGGACAGTAAACAGAGCTGCTCTTCCTGCTATTTTTAACCCCGAAGACCTGAACGCATTAGAACAGGCATTGCGGATTAAAGATAGTTATCCGGGATCTACCGTAACAATTCTAACTATGGGGCCTGGTAGAGCTGCCGAAATTATTCGCGAGGGAATGTATCGTGGAGCCGATAATGGTTATTTATTAACTGACCGTGCTTTTGCTGGTTCTGATACTTTAGCTACATCATATGCAATATCGTGTGCAATTCGGAAACTAGATTTTGATGTGCTTATTGCAGGTCGTCAGGCAATTGATGGCGATACAGCACAAGTAGGACCACAGGTTGCTGAAAAACTTGGCTTGCCACAGGTTACTTATGCCGAAGATGTTTTAAAATACGAGAAGAAAAGAATTACTATAAAGCGTCGTTTAGAACGTGGTATTGAAATTGTTTCAACACCTGTTCCTTGTGTAATTACCGTGAATGCAACGGCTCCCGATTGTCGTCCGCGTAACGCAAAAGCTATAATGAAATTTAAGCACGCAAAAACCATTACTGAATTACAAGGTGCCGATGAAGATTATATGAAAATGCACGACGATCGTCCTTATTTAAGAATTGAGGAAATGAGTGTTGTTGATGTTCAGGCAGATACTAAATGGTTAGGTTTGTCAGGTTCGCCAACAAAAGTAAAAACAATTGAAAGTGTTGTTTTTCAGGCAAAAGAATCTAAGCGTTTAACATCGTCAAAAAGCGATATTAACGCTTTAATGAATGAATTACTTGCTAATCATACCCTAGGTAACTAAATCTCAAGGTTTAATTTTAAAAGAAAAGAAATGAACAATATATTTGTTTTTTGTGAAATAGATGAGGGTAAGGTCGCTGATGTTAGTCAGGAGCTTCTTACCAAAGGGCGTTCGTTAGCGAACGAACTAAAATGTGACCTTGAGGCCGTTGTACTTGGTCATGAAATAAAAGGTATTGAAAAAGAAATTGCTCCTTTTGGTGCTGATGTAGTGCATATTGCTGATGATAAAAAGCTAGAATTCTTTTTAACTCTGCCTTTTACTTCTATTATTGTAGATTTATTTGAAAAAGAGAAGCCGCAAATTGCTCTTTTTGGTGCTAGCTCAATTGGTCGCGATTTAGCACCACGAGTTTCTTCTGCTTTAATGAGTGGTTTAACTGCCGATTGTACAAGCTTGATAATTGGTGACCATGAAGATAAAAAAGCCAAGAAAAAATACGAGAATCTGTTATATCAAATTCGTCCTGCTTTTGGTGGTAATATTATTGCTACAATTATTAACCCTGACCATCGCCCACAAATGGCTACGGTTCGCGAAGGTGTTATGAAAAAGGAGGTATATAAAGACGATTATAAATGCAAGGTTAAAAATATTGAAGTTGGCAGTATTTTAACAGATGCTGATGCTGTGGTTGAAATAGTTGAAAGACACATTGAAGCTCGCAAAATTGACATTAAGAAATCACAAATTATTATTTCTGGTGGATATGGGGTAGGATCAAAAGAAAACTTTAATAAGTTATTTGATTTAGCGGAATTAATTGGTGGCGAAGTAGGTGCATCACGTGCAGCTGTTGATTCGGGTTTTGTAGATCATGCTCGCCAAGTTGGTCAAACGGGTGTTACTGTTCGCCCTAAATTATATATTGCTTGCGGCATATCAGGACAAGTGCAACATACTGCAGGCATGGAAGAATCAGCTATGATTATAGCTGTGAATACAGACCTAAGCGCTCCTATAAATAAAATTGCCGATTATGTTATTACAGGTGAAGTAGGTGAGGTTATTCCTAGAATGATTGAAGCTTATAAGAAAAATTCGAAATAATAATGGATTTGAGATATGAGAATTGAGACTATGAGAATTGATGTAAAAGAAATATTACTCATTTTGCAATTTCACATCTTGATACTTGATACTCAATACTAAAAATCTAAATTAAAATGGCTAATTTTTATACAGATAATAAAGATTTAAAATTCCACTTAGATCATCCTTTGATGAAAAAAATTGTTGCTTTAAAAGAGAACAATTACGTGGATAAAGATAAATATGACTATGCTCCGGTTGACTTTGAAGATACCATGGATAGTTATGATAAAGTAATGGAGATTATTGGTGACATTAGTGGCGAAATAATTGCACCAAATGCAGAAGCCGTTGATGCTGAAGGTCCTAAAGTTGTTAATAGTAGAGTTGTTTATGCCAAAGGCACACAAGAAAATCACGATGCTATGGCAAACGCCGGATTAATTGGTATTTCGTTACCACGTAAATATGGAGGTTTAAATTTTACAATTACACCCTATGTAATGTCGTGTGAGCTAGTTTCGCGTGCCGATGCAGGTTTTGGAAATATTTGGGGATTGCAGGACTGTGCAGAAACATTGCACGAATTTGCAAACGAAGAAATCAAAGACGAGTTTTTACCTCGCTTTAACAAAGGAGCAACTGCTGCAATGGATTTAACTGAACCTGATGCAGGATCAGATTTGCAAGCAGTAATGCTTAAGGCACATTACGATGAGAAGAAAGGGAAATGGTTATTAAACGGTGTAAAACGCTTTATTACTAATGGTGATGCCGAGGTTTCTCTAGTGCTTGCACGTTCTGAAGAAGATACAACTGATGGTCGTGGTTTATCGCTTTTTGTTTACGATAAAGACGATAAAACAATGACTGTTCGTAGAATAGAAAATAAATTGGGTATTAAAGGCTCGCCAACTTGCGAATTAGTATTTAAAGATGCTGAAGCAAAATTAGTAGGCGATCGAAGACTTGGTCTTATTAAATACGTAATGTCGTTAATGAATAGTGCACGTTTGGGTATTGGTGCTCAATCGGTAGGTATTTCTGAGGCAGCTTATCGCGAAGCTTTGCAATATGCAAAAGAGCGTGAGCAATTTGGTAAGCCAATTATTCAATTCCCAGCAGTTTACGAAATGTTAACCGATATGGAAGTGAAGCTAAAAGCTAGCCGTACTTTGCTTTATGAAACTTGTAGGTTTGTTGACATGTATAAAGCTTATAATATAGTTGCTGAAGGACGAAAGCTTGATAAAGAAGAACGTGCCGAGTATAAACATTATGTACGCTTAGCCGATGTGTTTACTCCGCTTTTAAAAGCAATTACAAGTGAGTATTGTAATGAGGTTTCTTACGATTCATTACAAATTCATGGAGGCTCGGGTTACATGAAAGATTACCCAATTGAGCGCATATTCCGCGATGCACGTATTACTAATATTTACGAAGGAACTACCCAATTGCAAATTGTTGCAGCAATTCGTGGAGTATCTACAGGTTCGTACTTAAAGCAAATTCGTGTTTACGAAGCACAGGAACTTAAACCTGAGTACGATTATTTGCGTCGTTTTCTTATTGACATGACTGCTGAATATGAAACCACTGTGAGTAATGTGTTAGATATAAATGGTAAAGAGGTAGATAACGACTACCTAGATTTTCATGCAAGACGCTTAGTGGAAATGGCTGGTAATGTAATTATTGGTTATTTGTTGTTAAATGATACTATGCGCGATTCAGATAATGAAAAATTTGCTGAATTATTTATCCGCAAGGGTAGAACCCAAAATAAAGAGAAAGCTATGTATATTGAGAACTTTGAATTGAAAAATTTGGGCGTTTTCAAGAAATAATTAATACTAAAAACACAAAAGAGGCTACTCATTGAGTAGCCTCTTTATTTTGGTGTAAATTAGGAAACCAAATTCCAAATTTATGCTAATGGATGGTAAGGGGCACATTCGTGTATAAATCTATTTCTAGTACTAAGTGCTTTAGTAAGTTTTCTAAAATAATTTTCAGATTTCTAATTTTTTCTAATAACAATTCTTCGTTTGGCTCATTAAACACTAGATTGTTATCAGCAGAGCGAATACTTCTGCGTAAAAAAGGATCATCAAATATTTTTTTAAGAAATAAATTGCATTCAAGTAGTAAGAATAGAATTTGCCCAGGTGGGTTTTTTAAAAGTATTTTTTCCATAGAGAATATTATGCTGGTTATTTCGTAACCTGATAATTGTTCCTTAAGGTCGCTATCGGCTTTTAAGTTTTTAAGTATTCTAATTAGCGATTTAATATTACCACTAATCATACCGTCTTTCTTATTTATTTCAAATAACGATTTTATAGGATCGCAATTTGTTAATTTGCCTGAGTTTTTATTAAATATTTTAACTTGTTTAGAGAAAAGGCTAAATCCGGAGGCTGTAGTCAATGTACTATACTGTATTCCGAAATACAGATAATAATTATTTAACCATGATGTGTTTGACAATTTTAAAGCAAGTGGTAGGGAATCATCAATTTGTGCCTCCGGATATAAAATCTTTAATTTTTTGTATGTGTAGTTTCGCAGAACAATAAGTTCTTGATAAATATTTTTATCTAAATTGAATGATTGCTCATCTTTACCAAACCCTTTGTAGATAACAAGTAAATCAATTGTACCATTCTCTGAAATGTGTGTATTGAAAATAGTACCACCAGTTATCATAAAATCAGCGCAAATATCCTGCATCAAATAAGCTTCATTAAGCGTATTTTCTAGCTTGTTGCAATCGTGTATCATTGTACTGGTAATGGTGTTACTCATTGGCTGCATAGCCTCAATTACGTAATCTACCCATTTTATACTTTTATTGATACTACCCCTGTTCGAGGCTTTTCGATCACTAATTTGCGCTATTTTGGTTTGGTAGTTGGTCATTTATATTTTTTGTTATTTTACATCTCCTGCTACTTCTTCTTCTATTTCTTTATCTGGTGGTGTTTCACCGCCGCGAATAACATTTAGCTCTTGGTTTGTTAATTTGATAAACTCTGAATATCTTTGTTTGGCAGGTTTGAATGTTTTTGTAAAGTGTATCATATTTTTATGTTTTTAGTAAGTGTTTCTATGTATTAATGTCATAATGTGCTAAAAGGTAATCACTAAAAAACAAACTATTTTCAAAAAAGGCTTGTAAAATGTTGATATACAGGAATAAAAAAAATTAAAAAAAATGATTTTATTTTCACTTTATTTGGAAAATGTAAAATGTTAAATAGAATTTTATTTTTATTTATATTTGTAGTCTGCTCAAGTACTTCATATGCATCCTTTGAAGGGAATGATAATACATACAATATTGATAGTATTTACAAGGAATTTAAAAATAAAATAGATTGTTATAATAGCCTAAATCAGGAAAAAAATAGCTTTGTACTTATTTCTAACAGTCTCACAAATAGTATATTATCTCAAGATAGAGTAGTTTATCAAGAATTAGTTTTTTACTTGATTTCTGAAGCTATTAGGAATCTCAAATTTAATGAGGCTAGTGAAATATTGAGTTCTTTATTTAAAACAATTTCTAGTGATGAATTAGAGCAGATTGGTGAGTGTTATTACTGGAAATCATTAATTTTGTACTATAAAGGTTGTTATAAAGAGTCTGAAACTATTTTGAATAAATCAGAGAAGATATTTTTAGAAGCCAATATCCAAAGCTTTCAAGGAGAAATTTATTACTTGAAGGCTCGAATTATTAAACAGATATATTCTCGATATGATGCTATTCCATATTATTTGAAAGCAACTGAATATCTGGGAAAGAATGATATTAAGCTTTTTTTTGTAAAACTTACATTAATTAATACTTATAGTTTAATTGGTGAGTATGGTTTGTCGTTGAAGCATATTGATGAAGCTATATTGAATGAGATTGAAAAATCAAGCGAGACTGAATTGAAAGGTAAGTTGGAAGATTTTAATAGAATTATCCATCTAGACAGATATGGTGATATTTTACAAAATAGAGCTTATGTATACCGTGAAATGGCAAAAGAATTAGAAGATTCTCTAAAGTATTTAAAGCTCTCATTTAAAGATTCGGAAACCTCTATCCAAGCAATTGAGAAATATAAAAAGCAATTAAATTTCGATAGTGATATTTTAAAAGCAAATCGCTATTTTGAATATGCTTACTATAAATCCATTGAGGCAATAGCTCGATTATACGACGCTACAGGCAACGATTCCCTAGTTAGTAAAGCTTTGGTTTATTCCGAAATGGAAAAAGCATCGGCATTATTACGAGGTTTGCAAAAAGATTTTGCTATTCGTAATTCTGGTATTCCAGATTCATTAATACAGCAAGCGTACATTTTACGAGATAGATTAGATTCTGTTGAGGCAGTTAGATACAAGCAGAAAGCAAATTTTAATATTAGTGATAAGAAGCTTCTTCAATCTAATACAGTTTACTACAATATTGTTATTGAGGTAAATGCATTTGAGCAGAATCTTGAACAAAACTTCCCTGAGTATAAAGAAAATAAATACAATGTAATTCCGCCTAATATTGAATTCATTAAAGAACTATCGAAAGAGAAACAGATTTTTCAATATGTTCTTTCAAATGAAAAAGTTTATGCTTTTTTTATTAGTGATGGGGAATTTCATTTTAAGCATTTTTATTTTGATAAAGGATTTAAAGATTCTCTTATTGAATACCATCAGAATATTGCCCATGGTGACATGCTTGAATTTTCAATGCAAGAGCAGTTGCAGTTTGTAAAACTCTCAAACTATCTTTATAAAGCCTTAATAGAGCCTTTTGAAGCATATTTAAATAATAAACCAATATTAATAATTCCCGATAATGAATTATCACTTATTCCATTTGAAACATTAGTAATGGACACTGTTGTTTCAAAAACGGTAAATTATAAGAGCTTATCCTACATGGTTAATAAATTCGATATTTCCTATACTTATTCATTAACCTTACTTGAGATTCAATCTTTAGTGAAGTCGAGTAGTAATTTGCAACGAATATTTGCAATGGCTCCAGGTTATAATGCTCTTTCTGGTACATTAACAAGTGAAGATGCTTCTTTACGAGAGGTTCGAGATAGTTTAGGTGAGTTGCAAGGTGCTAGAAAAGAAGTGCAGGCTCTAGGAAAAAGATGGCAAGGTAAACGTTATTTTAATAAAGCAGCCACCGAAGAGGAGTTTAAGAAAAATGCAGGAAAATACAGCGTGCTTCATTTGGCAATGCACACTTTAATAAACGATGAAGAGCCTATGTATTCTAAATTGGTTTTTACGCCAGATGCCGATAGTGTAGAAGATGGATTGTTAAATACCTATGAGTTAAGAAGCGTAAATTTAAATGCCGATTTAGTAGTTTTAAGCGCATGTAATACCGGATTTGGTAAATACAATAGGGGAGAAGGCATTATTGGATTATCGCGTGGTTTCTTGCAGTCTGGGTGCAAGAGTTTGCTTGCAACACTTTGGTCTGTTTCCGATTTAACAAGTTTGCAGATAATTAATGGTTTTTATAAAAATATAGACAAGGGTTTTGATAAAGCTATTAGCTTATCTAATGCTAAGCGAAATTATATTTCTAAAAGTCAGGGTATATATTCTCATCCATATTTTTGGGCTGGGTATATTGCTATTGGAAATACCGATGCTTTAAACTTAAGCAAAAGAAATGTAAAATATTGGTTAACAGGTATTGTAGCTATTTTATTTCTGTTCGTATATGCCTGGCGAAGGTATGGAAAAGAAAAAGCCGGATGATAATCCGGCTTCCAGTCAAACTAAACAAACGGTATCGTAATACACGCTTGTTGAAAAAAAGAGTATCACAAAGATGTATATTTTTTCTAAGAAATTACAATTCTTATCAAAACTTTTTTTTTATTGTCATCTTAAATCCGCTAGTCACGGTGTGAGTTGTTGATTAATAGCTATTTGTAACATTAAAACTAGCGTCTTTAAAAAAAGACTCACGCTGTGACTATCAAGTGCTTAATCATAATAGTTGCGGAATCAAGGTATCACTAATTGCCTTTTCTATTATTTAATTTTTGTTAAAAGTTTTTTTGCTTCTAAGGCATAAGAGTTTTCGTATTCTGAAATATTATTTAGTGTTATTATTGCATTTTGCAAGTCTCTAACTTTAATAAAACATAAGGCTTTGTACCAGTTGCTGGTTTCGGTATATAGGGTGTAGTTTTTTGTGTTAAATTTTTCAAATTGTTGTATTGCAGCTATATAATCACCCATTTCCATTAAAGCACATCCTTTGGTTAAAATTAGCTTTGCATCTAATTGTTTTTCTGGCGGTATATCCTCAATTAGTTGTATTGCCTTAGCATAATTCCCCTTTTCGAATTGAGCTAGAATCTGTTTTTCAATTGCGTTGTCGCTTGTACGGGTGTTGAATGCGGGTTGCCATATCGCATAGTATTCTTTATACAAATAATTAGAACTAGAAAAATATGTTTTTAGTGAATAAATAGCTGTACCTGTAAATAGAGTAATAGAGGCTGCAGCCCAATACCATTTGTTTTGTAAGTTTAATACTTTGCCGGCTGGTTTATTAAAACTCTTTTGATGAATTTTAGCTATTTTTTTATTAAGGCTGCTTACAAGTAATTCGGTTTGTATTGCCTTATTTACTTCCTTTGATAATTGCACTTCCTTTTGTAGTTCATGATCTTCATTTATTTTTTTTTCGAAGTTCATTTTTTGTTGAGCTGTCATTTCCCCAAATAAATAGCTCGATATCTTCTGGTGTTGAGTCTCTGAGTGTTTCATAATAAGGATTTTCTTTTATTTTTTCTATTAAAAAGTTTCTGCATCTTGCTCGTTTTGTTTTAGTATATTTTTCCGATGAGTAGTCCATTCTAACAGTAATTTCTTTTAAGCTATACCCTTTAAATGTAAAGCTTAAAACTCTTCGGCAATCGCGTGCTAGTTTTTTAAACTCGGCAGTGAATAGCTCGTGTTTTTGTTCCTGAATGTTAACTGCAATTTGTTCGTACTCATCAATAATAGTTTCCGGTTCACTTGTGTCATTACTCAACAATTTTGAGCGTTGACGATCATTAGCCAAAAAGATTCTTCTGGCTATGGAAATTATATAGGTATCAACAGTACTGGTTAAGTTTAGCTGCCTTGAAAGAATTTGCCGATAGAAAACCTCAAATGCATCTTGCACCGATTCTTCTATTTCAACACTTGAGACTCCAATTGATAAGCCAAAGCGTTCCATGTGACGGTAAACCTTTTTGTAAACTTTTGTTAAAACCTTTTCATTTCCATTTTTTATTTCTTCAATAATTCTAGCTTCCGGATTGCTACTCATTTCATTAATTAATGTCATTTATACTAAAAAAGTAATCACTAAAACAGAAAGATTTTTTTTAAGAAAATCTAAACAACGTTGTAAATGATTAATAAACAACTTGTTAAACCGTGAAAAAAAATAGTATTTTTTTTCGTTTTGTTTAAAAATTAGAAAAATATTACGTTAAATAGAGCTTTGTACTCTAGTTGCTTTTTGTATTTTTTTTGATTATAAAGTTTATAATAAATTACCATTTTATTGGTTTTTTATTGTGCTTGGATAAATATTTGTTAGTGGTACTAAAATGATGATTGTCAAAATATCCTCGTGATGCAGAAAGAGGTGATGGGTGAACAGACTCTAATACTAAATGTTTATTCTTATCAATTAATTCAGCTTTACGCTGAGCAAATGCTCCCCAGAGTATGAATACCAGGTTTTCTTTTTTGTTTGCTAGCAGCCGAATTGCTTCATGTGTAAAAGTTTCCCATCCTTTTTTTTGATGCGAGCCTGCATTATGGGCTTGAACAGTAAGAGTAGAATTTAACAGAAACACACCTTGTTCAGCCCATCTATTTAAATTTCCCGACTCGGGAATAGTTTTGCCTAAATCATTTTTTATTTCTTTAAATATATTTCGTAACGATGGTGGAATTTTTACCCCGTCGTTTACCGAAAAGCATAAGCCATGCGCTTGCTCTGGTCCATGGTATGGATCTTGACCTATAATTACTACTTTGGTTTTATTAAAAAGACAAAGGTTAAAGGCAGAAAAAATATCTTTTACTGGCGGATAAATTATTTGCGTTTGGTATTCGCTTTTTACAAAACCACTAAGGGCTTTAAAGTATTCCTTCTCAAACTCCGGTTGAAGTATTTCTTTCCATGATTCTTCAATATTAACTTCCATATCTTGCTAATCTTTTAATCCAAATATAGTAGAATACTATCAATAAATTAGTGATATTGTTAAATCAATATGCAAATAACCAAACACCCATGAAATATTTTACCATTGTTATACTACTGTTATTTTTTGCATTGAAAGCCATTTCGCAAAACAAAGCGCATGTTATTACTGGTATTGTCAAGAATAAAAATGGGAGGGCAGTTGAAAATGCCCATGTTTTCAGTTCGACTCCTGGTAGAGGAGTAATAAGTAATAGCGATGGTTTGTGTATATATTAATTTGGGGTATTCAAGATTGTATATGGAATTTATTAGTAATGATTAAGTTTTCTGGTCTTACTATTAATGTTGAGTTTTAAGATTTATTTGCTAAATATTGTCTAATGTTTATGTGTTTAATTCCTTTGTAATCTTCTGCAAATTCATCAGCTGAAATTACTATTTTTTCATAATTATCTTCAATTTTCAAAAGATTTCCAAATTCTCTTTCTCTTACTTTTTCATTAGGTAGTTGATAAGCAACTTGTATGTATTTTGTTTCATTTCCTTTTTGAGCCACAAAGTCAATTTCACGGTTCTGATGTTTCCCAATGTAAACTTTATAGTCTTCGAAAATTAATTGATTATAAACCAGATTTTCGAATACGTTACCAATGTGACTTCCTGTATATGGAATAATGGCATGTTTTAATCCCAAATCGGTAAAGAAGTATTTGTCGTTTATCTCAAATCTTTTTTTGCCTATTATATCTAAACGTTGTACTTTGTTAATAAAAAATGAGTTGCTAAGATATTTTAGGTAGTTCATTACTGTGTTTACTGAAAGGCTTTCTCTTTGAGCCTTTAGGAAATCGGCTATTTTTTTTGATGAAACATAGCTGCCAAGATTATCTGATAAGTATTCTACTAATCGTTCCAGAAAATCAATATCTCGTATGTTATATCTTGATACAATATCTTTAAGAATAATTGTATTGAAAATACTTTTCAAATAACCGTAAATAATTTCATCGCTAAAAGGTAAGTGAATTAAATAAGGTAGTCCGCCGTACCTAATGTATTTGTTTAAAGTGTTGTTATTGTTTTGTAATTTATGAATTTGTAAAAACTCACTGTACGATAGAGAGTTTATGTGAAATTCTATATATCTACCAGATAAGTGAGTGGCTAAATCGCCAGATAGCATATTAGCATTACTGCCAGTGCAATATAAATCAATATTTTCAACAAGAAGTTGACGTAATGCTATTTCAAATTCATCTATTTCTTGTATTTCGTCAATAAAAACGTAGTTCGTATTGCTTTCAGATAATTTAGACTTTACATATTGAAATAAATCTTCAGCAGTTTTTATGTGCTTAAAGTCGTTGTGTTCCTTGTTGATGTATATTGTATTGGAATTATTATCTTGGTTTTTAATTACATTTAATATTTGTTTTAAGATTATAGTTTTGCCAACACGTCTTTGTCCTGTAAGAACTTTTATTAAGCTTTTACCAATGTATGGCTTTACTTTATCAATGTATTTTTCTCTAATAAATTCCGGCTCCATAGTGAAATGTTTTTTCAAATATAAGAAATGTTTTCATTATACTGAAAATAAAATATCTGCATTTAATTAAATGTTGTTAGCGTTTTATTATGAATTATGCATTTGAATGTATTAAAAATCTCCTATATTGTTTAAAGCATTAAACAAAAAAATAGCAAAATGTTTAAAGTAATTAACAAAAAGTAATATATTTGTATATTGTGTTTAACAAATAATCTTTGATATGGAAGAATTACGGCGACGACATATAGTATTAATTAAAAATACAAACTTTGAATTTGAGCGTTACTTATATAATGTTTTGCCTTGGAATGAGCAATTAGTAGGAATAAAAGGAAGCAGAGGAGTTGGGAAAACAACTCTTTTGCTCCAGTTTATTAAAATTAATTATAATCAAAGTTTAAAGGCATTGTATGTTTCACTCGATGATTTATATTTTTCAGAGAATAGTTTACTTCATTTGGCAGATGAATTTGTTGCAAAAGGTGGTGAGCATTTATTTGTAGATGAAGTACACAAATATGCTAGTTGGGCAAATGACTTAAAGAAAATTTATGATTATCACCCTACGTTAAAAGTTGTTTTTACTGGTTCGTCTTTGTTGGAAATATTGAATGCCAGAGCTGATTTAAGTCGCAGAGCTTTGGTTTTTACTATGCAGGGATTGTCGTTTCGTGAATACCTTTCTATAAAATATAAAATTAATATTAATGCAGTAGAGTTATACAATGTGTTCAATAATAATAAAGATATTTCATTAAGTATTTTAGAGAAAGTAAAACCATTAAAGTATTTTGACGAGTACCTTCGTATTGGGTATTATCCTTTTACGCAAGTTGATGATAATTTGTATTTTATGCGTATAAGAGAGGTTGTAAATATGATAATGGAAATAGAATTACCAAGCTTACGTAGAATTGACTATGCTAAGATTCCACAAGTTAAAAAACTTTTAAGCGTACTTGCAAAATCAGTTCCATTTAAACCAAATATTAGTTCGCTTGCTGCAAAAATTAATATTTCACGCAATAGTCTTTTGGAATACTTGAATAGCTTAAATGATGCGAGTATAATACGAACTATTTATAAAAACAGTATAGGTATTAGT
>JAUXEM010000122.1 GCA_030620515.1 Salinivirgaceae bacterium | reverse complement strand
TTCTTGAAGTTTTGGGTACCCAAAACTTCAAGAAACTTTACTTTTTTATTTACTTTAAATGGTATACTTTTGGATTGAATTACTGGTATACTTTTCAGTTAATATAAACAAAATATACAATATATTATATTGATATTCAAGTATATAACACTATATTTTAACTTGGTAAAGTAGAATTAAAAGAAGCAATAAACTCATATAATTTTTCTGTACCTACTAAACCAAGTTTTTTTGATAAGCGTTGCCTTGCTCGTTTCGCTCCAGTAACTGAAATCCCCATCATTTCTGCAGTTGTATTCTTATCAAAACCAAGCTTCATTAATAAAAATTGACGTTTATCACCTTCTGTAAGGTCAGGATATTCTAATTGAAGACTTTGAATGTACCCTTCATTTACCTCTTCAAATAAAGATTTGAATGTTTCCCAGTCTTCATTAGTAAGTATCTTCATTTTTAAAAGAATATTATTTTTCTTTGCTTTATAAACCTTTCCTGTTTTATTAGAAATAGGGTTTATTGCGCAGCGAAGTTTTTCTAATAATGCATTTTTTTCAAGTAAAACAGTAGTAAATTCTTTTAATTTTTGATTTTTATTATCAAGTTCTAAGCTTACATTTTTAAGTTGTACGCTTGAAATCTCAGCTTTATGCATTGCAATTTCACTGTTTTTTTGGTGTTTAATTTTTTTCCTATTTATTAGAATAATTATACCACAGGTAATTAGTAAAATAGTTATTATTAAAAAAAAAGATTTTAACTTTTGCATTTTTGCATTCTGTCTGTGTTGTTTCTTTTCATATTCAATTTGAATTGCCCAAACCTTTTCCTGCATCCTTCCACCATTTATGCTGTCATTAAGCAATATGTGTTTTTGCAAACTTTCTAATGCTTTTTTGTAAAGTCCTGTGCTTAGATACTGTTCAGAAATAAATTTATGAGCATTTGATTCTAATTCAATAAAATCTAAACTTTCTGCTATTGATAAACCTTTTTTATAAAAATAAATCGCACTATCGGGTTTGTTAACAGCTAACATTGTTTTACCGATATTTAAACATATTGTGCCCGATAAACAAGAATTTTCAGAACATAATTCTAATGCCTTCACATAATTATACATAGCAGAATCAAAATTCATTCTTTTATAATAAAAACTTCCAATATTCGAATACAATCTTAGTAAGTTAGCTGTATTCTGAAATTTATTCGACGTAGATAAATAGCCAGCTAGAGCTTTGGCATAATATAAAAAAGAACTGTCTAAATAATTATTTTCATCATATATTATGCCTATATTATGATAACTATTTGCTAAATCATTTTCGTTTGTCATTTTTGGAATTAGAAGGTTAAGTTCCTTCTTTAATTGCAATGCCTTTAAAGGATTATCAATATCTAAGAACAGCGAAATCATATTATTCAAAGTGATGGTTTTAATGTGAATATCTTTAGTCTTTTTAGCAAATTCATTTGATCTAATTGCACTCTTAATAGCTTTTTCGTACAATTTTTGCTTATACGAAAGCTCTGAATAGGTAACATGTGCATAGGCATTCATTTGATCTGTATTTATATCATTGGCTAATGACAATAGCGTATCCATATATTTATGAGCTATTTCAAAATCAATTTCAGAGTAATATGCAACACTATCAGTATAATTATTAAATAATTCTATATTGTTGTTGTTTATTTCTGTATTATCCAAAGCAATACTCTTTTCTACATTGATAAAACATGTCAATATGAGTATGAAAAGTATATTTTTAATGTTCATAATTATTATATAATATAGTTTATCGTTTTAAGGTAACAAATATATATAAGTCTACTTATTAGTCAATGTATTTTCAAAAACAAGTAATATATTCTTATAATTAGTATCGTGAAAATGATAATACGCAGAACATACCGAATTGTTACCCCTATTGTTACCCCCAATTATTAAAAAAACCAAACTATCTATTGTAGTTTTGTTTCGAATTTAAAAAATAAATAAAGCTATTACTATGAAAAAACTACTACTAGTAATATTATCACTTTGTATTTTGCAAGTTAGTGTATTTTCTCAAAAAATACATTTACAGGAAAGTTTTGATAATAATATATTTCCGCCAGATGGATGGAGTATAGAAGATCCTTATATATCAATACTTCCACGTTGGAATTTAAGTCATTCTTATTTTGCTGATGGACAATATCATGAACTTAAATTTACAACAGCGGGCTCAGAAGATTTTAGATTTATTTCACCATTAATAGATATAAAAGACTGTAATAACCTGTATTTATCATTTCGTCAAATGTTAAATACCGTAACTAATAGCCTTGGTGAAGAGGTTAATTTACAAATAAGGACTGAAAGTGGTGATTGGGCAACAGTTTGGACTCAAAAACTAGATAGTTATGTAAACAATAAAGTATCCGAACAAATTGATATAAAACTTATTGAACAAGATGTTATTGATGGTAAATTTCAATTTTGTTTTTATGCTAATGCAAAGTATTTATCTATTAATAATTGGTATATAGATAATATAGTTCTATACTCTAACCTCGATAAAGATATAAGTGTAAAATCTATTGAAAGTGAAAATCACTGGATTAACGGCGAACCGTTTATACCCAAATTAAAGATTTATAATAATGGTGTATCTGTTACTGAAAAAGTACCTGTGTCATTCACAATATCAAATTTTCAAGACAATCAAATTTATTCAGAGATTGTTGATGTAAATTTTATAGAATCTGATTCGGAATTAGAAATAGAATTTCCTGAAATTAGTTTGCCTGAAAATAACCAAATGTATAAAATTGTGGCTCAAATTCAATATGAAGATGATAATATTGTTAATAATTCCGCACAAAAATATATTGACAATTACACTTTAGGAAGACAGTTTATCCTAAAAGAATTTTCAACTGGCTTATGGTGTCAATATTGTCCTAAAGCAGCACAAGCCCTTGAGCAAATGGAAAACGATGGAATATACAAAATGGCTGTAGTGGAATATCATAATGGAGATAAGTATGCAAGCTCAAACAGTGAGAATAGATTGATGAACTATTATCAAACTACAGTTTATCCTTCTAACTACACAAATGGGAAGGCATACGGGTATACTTATAATGGGCAAGTAGCTGCATATAATGAAGAAGCAAAATTCGGAAGTGCTTTAAAACTTTATATTTCAGGAACAAACATACAAGCAAATGAATATAGCATAAGTATCAATGTGTCTAAACATCTTCCTTTTGTTGATGATTACACCATACTTCATTTAGTTCTTACCGAATCAAATATTAGTGAGGAATGGTATGGTGAGGAATTTGTGCATTACGTTCAACATGAAATGTATCCCAACTATAACGGTACCAGAATTGATTTGATTAATAATGATCAGTATAAAAAAGATTATACCATAACTCTAAAAAATGAGTGGGTCGCCGAAGAGTGTGAATTAGTAGCATTTGTTCAAAACCGCTTTACAGGTGAAGTGTATCAGGCTACAATGGAACACCTTACAAAATTACCCTTACAAGCTCCAGAAATTACATTTTCCCCTTTAAATGGTAGTGTTAATATTCCTATTAATTATGAGTTTAAATTAAAATCAAATGTACCTTTAAGAAAACAAGATGATGCAGAGTTAACTAATGATAATATTTCTGATATAGTTAAGATTTTAGATGAACAAGGAAAGGATATTTTATTTGAAGCAACTATCAATAACGAAAAAACAATAATTAGTATTAAATCAGTAAATCCTTTAAATTATATTTCGAAATATAAAATAATTATTTCTGATTTTGAAAATACTGATGACATTCCAGGAGTTAATACTGAAATGTTTTTTGAAACTCAAAAAGAAATATCAGTCCCGTATGTTACCTTTAACCCTGAAAATAATGCAACTTCTGTTTCAATAAACAATCCTGTTGAAATTTCATTTAGTCAAACCGTGAGGCTCTTAAACGACTCACAAATAACTTCTGATGATATTCAGAACATAGTAACATTTAAGCAAGCCGAAACCGATATTGAATTTATTGGAATAATAAATTCTTCTAATGATAAAATAACACTATTACCAAAGAAAAAATTAGGCTCCAATCTAAATTATAAAATTACAATTATGGATGTTGAAAATAGCCATGATTTAGCTATCGGAATACAGAGCACAAATTTTACAACAGAGCTTATCGAAAACATTTCTTTATCAAAGAAAGAAAAGTATGTAAAACTTTACCCAAATCCTACAAATGATATATTAAATATAACTCTGCATAATTCAAATATTCAGTTATTGGAGATAATGGACTTGTCAGGGAAAATATTTATTAAACAGCAATACAACAAATTAATAATTAAAAATATAGCACTAGATATATCTTATTTAGAAAAGGGATCATATTTAATAAGGCTTTTGTATCCAAACAAAACAATTGTAAGAAAAATTATTAAATTATAAACTTTAAATTTTTAAATTATGAAAAAACTATTATTACTATCTACTATCTTTTTTGCGTTAATACTTGTTAAAAGTAGTTATGGTCAGGAATTAGTTTGGGCGTCGCAAATTGGTGGAGCTGATGCTGAACGTATGGAGGACTTTAAAATTGACAAAGATAACAACTATTATATTACAGGTTGGTTTGTTAAAGAAGCATTATTTGGAACTGGAAGTGATCAGGATACCCTTACTACTTTGGATTATACACAGCATGCTTTTGTGGCTAAGTATGATTCTAAGGGGAAATATATTTGGGCTAAATCTATTGGAAAAATGAGCCAATATAACACGTGCTATGGCGAGTCTATACTAATTGAAGATGATCATATTTGGGTTTGTGGTAATTTTGATGGAAAACTTACTATAAACAATGATAATATTTTACAATCAAATGGAACACAAGATTGTTTTTTTGTAAAATACTCCTTAGCTGGAGAGTTTAAAGAAGTGGTACATACCGGTGGTACAGGATGGGAAGTCAGTAAAGATATGATTAAGGCATCAGATGGAAATGTTATTGTTGGTGGTCAGTTTCTTAGGAAAGATTGCGTTTTTGGTTTGGGAAGTTATGCTGTAACATTACAACCACTTGGTGTAGATGTTTCACCATATAGTGGAGATAATTATGTTGCAAAATACACTCCCGATTTTAAGAAGTTGTTATGGATAAAGCAATTTGGCGGACCAGAGTATGATGCTTTTGGGGGAATGGACTTAGATAGTAATGGAGATATAGTGGTTTCTGGTACTGTTGAAAAAGAATTTGATTGTGAGAATACAAAAATTAATGGTTTAGGAAAGGATGATATTTGTGTTGCTAAATTCTCACAAAAAGGAGAACTTATTTGGGCTAAAGTAGTTGGTGGTGAAGGTGTAGATCAGGGACATGGTATAGCATGTGGTTCTGATGATGATATATACCTAACAGGTAGTTTTGATGGTAAATTAACAATTGGCACAAAAGAATTCTTAGGAGCAGGTAAAGATATTTTTGTGTCTAAATTTAATAAATTAGGTGAATTATTATGGTGTAATACTGCAGGAGGTAGTGGAAGAGAGCAAGCATATGGTTTAGCATTGGATACTGATGACGGACCTGTTATTACAGGTTGGTTTAATGGATCTGCAGATTTTGGAAATATATCACTAACTGATGGAACTTTTGAAAATATTTTTCTTGCAAAATATACCAAGGATGGAAATATATCTTTTGCAAAGAAAGAAATAGGTATTGGTAATAGTTTAGGGAAATTTGTAAAAATTGCATCGGATGGTGAAATATTATTAGGAGGAAGATTTAATGATACTATTAGATTTGAAAATGGTTCTGAATTTACTGAAAATACAGATTATTACGATTTATTTGTAGCTAAATATATTATTGCTCCAACAGTTTATGAACAACCTATGAATACTTTATCTTGCGAAGTTAATGGTTGTTTTTTTAGTTTTGGTGCTAGTAAACAGGTATCTGCAACGGTTGTACAGGTAATTGATAACACTAACTTTAAATGGCAAGTTGATAAAGGTGCAGGATTTTCGGATATAGTAGATGGTGTAAATTATTCTAATTCTGAAACGAATATCCTTTCTATTAAACAGTGCGCTTTTGAAATGAATACATATAAATTTAAGTGTGTAATTAGTCATGAAGAAAATTTATATACACCTATTGAAACTCAAGAAGCAACTTTAAATGTGAGTAAACTGATTGAAGCTTATGCTGGTGATGATATTAAAATTGAAAATAGTATCACAAGTGTTCAATTAAATGCAACTAATGCAAGTGAAGGTACTGGAAATTGGACAGTAATTACTGGAAACGGAGTATTTAGTGATGCTACTCAATACAATTGTATTGTTTCAAACCTAACAGACAAAATGAAAAATACTTTGCAATGGGAGGTTACTAATGGAGCGTGTAAGTCAAAAGATGAAATAGACATTTTTGTAAATTTTGTAGGTGTAAATAGCTTAACAAGTTCTAATATTAAAGTTTACCCAAATCCTGTTTTAGATAAATTGAATATAGAAACAGATAAAGATGCATATGTTGAATTATTTTCTATTATTGGAGTAAAAAAAGCTGAATATAATGTAACATCAGATGCTATTTCTATTGATGTTTCTGAATTAGATAGAGGAGTATATATTCTTAAAATTAAATCGGGTAACAAAGTAAGTTCTCATAAATTTTACAAAGAATAATAAAAATTTTATTAGTAGTTGTTGTAAATATCTGTTAGGTAATTTTTATCATTTATTTAGGCAGATATATGGTCCCATAACAATTAGTTATGGGACCTTTTAAAAATATAGTAAATAATATATTTTACACTGCCAGTTTACTTCTTTTTTGAGCGTGAATTGAATTTTTTTTTTGTAAATAAAAATCAATTATTTAGCTATGTAAATAGCAAGTAATAGTGCATTTTAATCATAATTTTTTTTTAAAATTAGAAAGCAATAAAACTATTGATATTATATAAAAAGATTAATAAATATTTTAGAGCCATATATTATGAACAAACTTATATTATTATTTATAAGCCTTTTGCCATTATTGTGCAATAGTCAAGAATGGTTTAAAACATTGGGAAATAGAAAAAGTCAAATTAAGAACTTAGAATTTTATGAAATCCAAAAAGCATTTAATGATTTTCATGTTGAAAATGGAACAATAGACGGTACAAAAAATGAGGGTGGTATAATTATTAAAGTTCCTGGTTGGAATAATTATAAACGTTGGGAGTGGTTTTGGGAAACAAGAATAAATCGTAAAACTGGCGAATTTCCTCAGAATACCATACTATCGAAAATTCAAACAAAAGAGAGTGTTACAAATGTTTTTGGAAACTGGAGTTCTTTAGGAGCATTCGAAGCTGAAGGTGGTTGGGCTGGAATAGGACGGATTAACTGTATTGCTTTTCATCATTCTGATACAAATATATTTTGGGTAGGTACGCCCTCAGGTGGCTTATGGCATACTTCAGATGGGGGGCTTAATTGGAATCCTTTAGCAGATAATAATTCTGTATTAGGCGTAAGTGACATTGCAATACCTTCTAATTATGCAACATCAAATACAATCTATATTGCTACAGGAGATAAAAATAGTGGTAGTCTGCATCAGATCGCTAATAGTGGTGGATCTGGTGATAATAGCTCAGTTGGTATATTAAAATCAACCGATGGAGGATTGAATTGGACTACTACAGGATTTTCAACTAATATTAATTATAATATCTTAATTGGGAGGTTGTTAATAAATCCGAATAATAATAACACGCTATTAGCAGCTTATTCCAATGGCATAAAGAAATCTGTTGATAAAGGTCTTACATGGGATGAAGTATATTCCTTTGGGGGTGGATACCCAGGTGATTTAGTGATTGATATGGAATTTAAGCCTAATGATACTTCCGTTATATATGCATCAACTAAAGATTATAAAAAAGCTCCTAAAATTATAAAAAGTACTGATGGAGGAAAAAAATGGATAGAAATAAAGAAATTTTCAATTACAGATCACAGAGTTGAAATTGCAGTTTCAAAAGCGAACAATGAAATAGTTTTTGCTATAGTTGCTAATGTTAATGGTGGCTTAACAGGTATTTATAAATCAAATGATGCTGGCGAAAGTTTCATTCAATTAGTTGATGGTTCTGATAGTGGTAAAGCTTTATTAAATAAATTTAAAAATGGATCGGGTGATAATATAGGGCAAGGTGGATATGATCTTTGCATTGCAATATCTCCTTTTGATTCTAATGTAGTTGTTATTGGTGGAATTAATACATGGCGTACTACCGATGGTGGAGCTAACTGGTCATGCATCAATATTTGGAGGCCGGGGGTTGGGCTTCCAAATGTACATGCAGATAAACATACTCTGAACTTCCGGAATGATGGAAAATTATTTGAAGGAAATGATGGTGGTATTTATAAATCAGCAAATGATGGTACAGACTGGGTTGATATTTCAAAAGGTTTAGCCATAGGTCAAATATACAGATTGGGAGTTTGCAAACAAGATAGCAATATTATACTTACAGGTCTTCAAGATAATGGCACAAAATTGCTTAATAAGAGTAAATGGAAAACGGTTACAAGTGGTGACGGTATGGAATGTATAATTGACTATACAGATACCAATATACAGTATGCTTCCTACGTTAATGGAATTATTTACAGAACAGATAATAATTGGGATAGTAAAGCAATCATATCTGATAGTATACCTGGAGGTAATGCTGGAGCTTGGGTTACACCATTTGTAATTGACCCACATAATAATAATGTGCTTTATGTTGGTTATGCAGATATTTGGAAGTCAAGCGATAAGGGAGATTCTTTTTCAAAAATATCAGATATAAACACATCAGGGCTATTGAGATCATTAGCTGTTGCTCCTTCTAATTCAAAGGTTATTTATACTGCTGACCTTGACAAGGTATGGAAAACTTCTAATGGCGGTAAAAACTGGAAAGTTATTTCAGGTTCATTGCAATCGGGTTTTAACAGTATTACTAATATTTTCGTAAAATATGATGATGAAAATACTATCTGGGTAACTTTAGGAGGCTATGATAATAAAAGAATTTTTGAATCAACAAATGGAGGAGTTACGTGGTATAGTATTTCCAATGGATTACCTGAACTACCTGTTATGACATTAGTTCAAAATAAAAATTCTAAAGCCGTAGTTCAATTATATGCAGGAACAGATATAGGTGTATTTGTTAAACAGGGGTCTGAAAAATGGCAACTATTTTCGCAAAATTTACCAAATGTTGTTGTAACTGAATTGGAAATATATTATGATGAATTAAACCCAATTAAAAGTAAATTAAATGCTGCTACTTATGGTAGAGGATTATGGAAAAGTAATTTATTCGTTTCACCTGTAGCAAATTTTACTGCAAATATAACTTCAGGCAGCTATCCGTTTGAGGTTACTTTTACAAATAAATCATCCGATAGTGAAACTTACTTATGGAACTTTGGTGATGGAAATACTAGTACAGAAAAAAATCCTAGCCATACTTATGTATCACAAGGTAATTATACTGTAAGTCTTACTGCAAAAACTCCAGAAATAACAAATACAAAAACAAAAACATCATATATTAAAGTAACTGATAAAAAAGTAGTGGCAAATTTTAATAGTAATGTTGTTTCTGGTAATTTTCCTTTAAAAGTACAGTTTACTGACATATCAGAAAACGCTAATTCTTGGAATTGGAATTTTGGAGATAAAAAAATAAGTATCGATCAAAATCCAATTCATATATACGAAAAAGCTGGTACTTATACTGTTGAACTTATAGCCTCAAATCATGATTATGAAAATACTATAATTAAAACTAATTATATTTCAGTAAGTTGGCCTATTCCTATTGCAAAATTTAGTGCCGATCCTATTAATGGAGTTAATCCTTTAACTGTTACATTTACTGATTTATCGGAGTATGCACAGGAATGGAATTGGAGTTTTGGTGATAACTCAAAAAGTACAGAACAAAACCCGCAACATATTTACTCAAAGGGACACTTTACGGTTACTTTGGAAGTATCTAATCCTACAGGCAAAAATTCTATTAAAAAAGATAGTTATATTGGTGTAGATCCTAATAGTATACCGGAAATGTGGAAAAAAATATTAAGTATCTACCCTATTCCAGCAATAGAGTTTTTTACGGTACATCTTCTTAATGAGAATAATGATAAAGTATTAATCGAATTATATAATTTACAAGGTAATATTGTTAAAAAATATGAATCTATTGTAGGTTCAGAAATTACACAAAATATAAATGTAAGTAATTTACCATCTGGACTGTATGTGTTAAAACTAAGAATTGGTGTTGATGAACTAATGGTTAAAATTACCATAGATTAAAATTATTGTACTTATTTTAATAGATTGTTAGAATTCTCCGATACATTGATACTAACCTACCTTATACACAAAATAGCTATCCTGCTGAAATCAAGATAGTTGTTTTGTGTATTTTTATAATATGAAAAAGCTCAATTGTTGGAGGACTGATTAATTCACAACTTTTTTATAATAATACTTCGTTATATCTTTGTTTCTCGCAAAGCCGCGAAGTCGCAAAGATTTGATTTTAAGCCTGCCTTGCGGCAGCCAGGCTAATTATCCCTACTGTACTAATTGTTGTAATTAGCTATTTATCAAATAGATATAAAAACATACCGAACCATTGTTATAAAGCAATTAACAGATTCATTATCATACTATAAGATTGTGTTTGTAAATAAAATAAGTTTTGAAAAAGTTTCCAAGTGCATATATTTCAATGCATCTGTTTTTCCGAATCAAGTTCGGAACAGGCTGTTGCGAAATCCTTGAAACTTTAGTTTACGAACAGCTATAAAATAATAATTAGTGTGAGTAAATATAAAGATATATCTACGGATTTCGACACTCCCGAGAATGGTCGGGACAGGCTTTACAGCTACATCAAACTAAACGCACGAATTATTCAGGCTATTGCGCCGTGCAAGTCCATAAGGTGGG
>JAUXEM010000083.1 GCA_030620515.1 Salinivirgaceae bacterium | reverse complement strand
TACTAAGGAAAAACATAATTATGAAAGAATTACCTGGCTTTAAACATGGCCTTTTACTAATACTAATTTCTCTATTATTCTCTTTAATTGTTGGCGGTATTGGACTACTAATTGTAAAGTTTATTCCTGCGTTTCAACCTTGGAGCATGCTTTTCTCTTATGTTGCTATTTTTACTTTAACCTACTTTGCCGCTCGTTATATGTGGCAAAATAAAGCTATAGAGCAAAAACAAGTTCCTTTCATTCTTTATCTTTACCTAATACCTGCCGTTTTAGGAATGGTTGTAATTACTGAGAGTATTGTCTCACTTCTACCTATGCCACAATTCATAGTTGACTACTTTGAGAAAATGGTTCAACTTGATTTACCTGGGTATTTAACCGTAGGGCTTGCTGCACCAATTCTTGAAGAGTTAATATTTAGAGGTGTAATTCTAAAGGGATTTCTTAAAAAATATAATCCTACTAAGGCCATCATATTTTCATCGGTACTATTTGGGCTAGCACATTTAAACCCGTGGCAATTTATTGCTGCATTTGGTGCAGGTATAGTTATGGGCTGGATATACTATAAAACCAAATCCATATGGCCGGTAATATTTATACATGTTGTAAATAACTCATTCAGTTTTTATATCGCCTACACTTATAATGATATTAATGCTTCGTTTTATGAACTATCTGGAGGTTTTATGAATTATGCAGCATTATTAATTGGAAGTATGTTTGTTTGCTATACAATATATTATTTACTTAAAAGAACAATTGATAATCAAGCAAAATTGAAAACAACATAGCAACAAAAACGTTTATTGATAAAAAATAATAAGCTCATACTTGTAATTAGTCTGATAAGCTAGGTTCAAGTAAAAGCACTAAACTTAAAAAGATGAAAAAAAATATTCTATTTTGGACCCTTGCTATTGTTATAACCTTACTTGCTGCAAAATACCAAAGAGCAACCGGACCAACACATCCAAAAAGAGTAGCTGTTAAAACCGAGAATACTGAAATAAAATTTCAGCTAGTTCGTAGTCACGGCAAATTAAGCGATTGTCCAATTGAAATTGACATTCCGGACCAAGATATTACTGGGACAATTAGTTATAGGCGTTATCCTACAAATGATGATTGGACAAAAAAGGACATGACTCGAAACGAGAATTTTTTAAGTTCAACCTTGCCTTTACAACCAATGGCGGGTAAAGTTGAGTATATTATTAATTTGTATAAAGACAATGTGCAATTAAATGAGGAACATGAGTACCATGCCTCGGTTCGTTTTACAGGCGAAGTACCTGCCGGAATTTTAATACCGCACATATTCTTTATTTTCTTTGCCATGATGCTTTCAACCTTAGCAGGAATAATGGCATATGGAAAACATGAACGTACAGTTTTTTACGGATGGATGGCATTGGTATTCTTAACATTAGGTGGAATGATATTTGGTCCATTTGTACAACTTTATGCTTTTGGCGATTTATGGACAGGCGTACCATTTGGTTGGGATTTAACCGATAATAAAACACTAATTGCATTTATAATGTGGATAATTGCCATGGTTATGAATAGAAAAAAACAACGTTATGGTTGGATTATAGCTGCAGCAATTGTAATGATAATTATTTTCTCGATACCACATAGCATGTTAGGTTCTGAACTTGATTATGCATCGGGAACAGTAATTCAGAATTAAATTAAATTGTGACTGAAATAACAACCCAGTACTTTGGGCTAGGTTTTAAGTAATATATTTACATTTACTTTGATTAAACCCTACGATGGTTTGAAACCCTCGTAGGGTATAGAATAAAGAAGGTAGTAAGATACCTATAAAATTAAACCCAGGAAATTATGAAAACTACCAAAATACTATTCGCAATATTTTCAACAATTATTTTACTATCGGTTAATGTAATAGCTCAAGATTTTTCAACTATCGATGAGTATTCTAAAAAAGCTCCATCCTCGGCAACAAAAAGTGTAGAAAAGCTCGCCACTTTTTTAAACGAGGGAACTAACAACGACCTAGAAAAAGTTCGTGCTTATTATGTTTGGATAACTCACAATGTAAATTACGATACTAAAACATTTTTTTCGGGAAACCCCAATCCAAAAACCAAAGCTAGCGATGCTTTACAAAGAAAAATGGCAGTTTGCCAAGGGTATTCAGAGCTTTTTAAAGAACTTTGTGCTTTTAGTAATATTCAATGTAAACTAATTAGTGGGTACAGTAAAGGCTATGGATTTAATCCAAAGCAAAAACTTTCGAAATCGGATCATGCATGGAATATTGTTTTTGTAGACAATAAGTGGCAACACATTGATGCTACTTGGGGGGCTGGTTATGTTGATAACAACAGAAAGTTTGTGAAAAAAAATAATGACGAATACTTTTTATCTAATCCTGAAAAATTTATTCTAAAACATTTACCAACTGACCCAATGTGGCAATTATTACCTTGTCCTATTAGTATTAACAATTATTTAAAAACGGATAATGAAATTAAAAATTTACTTGCCAGTAACAACGAAATTTGCTTTTCATTTAACGATACAATAAACGAATACTTAGCTTTGTCAAACGAAAACCAGCAAGTTGCATCGGCCGAAAGAGCACTGCGTTTTAATCCTGAAAATTTTGAAGTAGTTGGCTTTGCTTTTTTGAATCTTGGCTTTGAATTATCGCAAAAAATGCAAACATTCTACGATAATAAAGAATATGAAAAAGCTCTTAAAGAAAATTATAAAATTTTAGAGATTAATAAAAAGGCCTTCTATTATTTAAATAAAAGCAAATCGGATCAAGCAAAACAAGCTGCCAATGTCTGCAAGCAAAATATCGACTTAATGAAAAAGAATATTAAAGGACTTGAGGATTTTTTGAAGTAAAATTAGTATTCAGCTCACAGTATGCAACCTTCAGTAAGCACTGTTCAAACTTGAACCAATAGTAATTCGTAAATTAGTAGTTGAAAAAATAAAAAATAGAACATTGATGCAAGCATCGCAGATTATCACTGATTTTTTCTGCTAAACCTTGTGTAACTTTGCTGAAATTTCATAAAGCAAGAGACCAATAAAATTGGTGAATACGTGGCTTTAAAATTTTATTTTAAATGCTTAAATTTTTACAAATAGAGAATATAAACTCAAGACCACCGGTTTTAAGATTCTTAACAGAAATTTCTCCCTTATGAAATAGCACCCCATTTTTTACAATAGCTAAACCAAGACCAGTACCACCCATTGAGCGTGCTCTACCGCTATCTACACGATAAAAACGCTCAAACACACGCGTTAAGTGTATTTCATCAATACCTGTACCATTATCTGAGAATGAAAAATAAAGAAAATTATCATCCTCTAAATAATTCTTAATACGTATAGTAATACCATCGCCAGCATAATTAACGGCATTTTCAATTAAATTACGCCATATAGAATATAATACCGACTTATTACCTAAAACACTTAGCTTATCTGACAAATCAAATGAAACGCTAATATCTTTCTCAAGCATTTTAAAACGCAAATCATCAATAGCACTAGTAACGATTTCTTTCACATTTATATTTTCAATGCCAAATAAATCACTAGCTTCTTCAATTTTATTTAAAAGTGAAATATCTTGTATAAGCCCCGACAAACGTTGCGATTGAATATAGGATCGCTCCAAAAAGAATTTAGCTTTTTCTTCATCTACTTTTGTATTAAGCAGAGTCTCTAAATATCCCAAAATACTGCTTACTGGCGTTTTTAGCTCATGTGCTATATTGCTTGTCATTTGCTGCTTTAGTATCTTCTCTTTTTCAAGTTTTGTTATATCATTAATTGAAATTTCAAAACTTAAATCGTTAAAAACAATGGCTTGAACTACAAAGTATTTATTGTTTTTTTGAATAGTTAATATATTACTTGAAAGTGTGGACGCTACAAACTCTTGTACTCCTTTTTTCAAGTGTTCATCTATAAAAGTATTTATTGGGGCAAGCTCTTTAAGCTTAAAAATTTCAGTTGGTGCAACAGCTAAATCTTCCGACAAGGAATTCAAATATTGAATAAAATGATTATTAGCTAATAACTGTTTTTTCTCTTTACTAAATACTGCTATTCCTTCGTGAGAAATTTGCAAATGTCTAAATAACTTTTCTCGCTCAGCCGAAAGCTCGTCTTTTGCTTTTTGCAACCTATCATATACTTGCACTATTTGGTTACCAATAAGCCCTAGCTCATTATCTGGAAATTTTTCATTTACATCAATAGTTTTACCAGCCGCAGCTTTAGCCGCAAAATGCTGCAGCTTCGTAATAGTCTTACCTATTCTATCTGAAAAATATACAATAAAAACTGCAGCAACTATGAAAAAGAAAAAGATAACATATAAAAAATAAGTATCGGCTTTAAGCAAGTTCCTTATTTGTTTATCGAATGGTAAGGCGGTTCGAATAAAATAATTATCAAAATGCACTGCATAATAATAGTAATCGCACCTTGTAGAACTAGAATACCGAACACCTGCTCCACTACCCTTTTTCAATGACTCTTGAATTTCTGGTCTTGAAAGATGATTCTCTAGTAAACTTAAATTTTCAACAAATGAATCGTAAATAACAAATCCTTTATAATCAACAACAGTAATTCTCATATCCTTTTCAGGAATGATTTTATTCAGAGAATCTATTTTAGAAAAGTCTCTAATCTCAAGTTTTTGACTAGAAATAAATTCGTTTGTTAAATTAATATAAGTAAGCAAAGTGCTTTCAAGCTTTTCAACCCTGTATTCTTTCTCGCGTTTATACTGAAAGCCGGCAAGGGCAATTGCAAATGCTACAAAGAGAAAAAAGAAGTTGAAAAATAATTTTTGCCTATACTTAGAAACTTTTTTAAATTTTGCCATAATAATTTTCTGAAATACAAATATATTGGCTTAAGTTTAGATGAGAAACATTAAACAGCTTTTAATTGTGTTTTTAATGTTTCTATTTTTCTATCATCAAAGTAATACCCGTATCCTGACCTAGTTACAATACAAGCTCCCCATTTACCAAGTTTTTTTCTTAAGCGTGTAACATTTACATCAATAGTTCTACCTAAAACAAATTGTTCGTCGCCCCATATTATATTAAGTATTTCGGTACGCGAATAGACTTTACCAGGCTTATTGTATAACAAAGTAAATAAATCATACTCTTTTCTAGTTAAATCTATCGGTAAATTCTCAATAAGCACTCTTTTTTTCATGGTATCAAGTATAAGTTCAAAATTAAAAGAGGAAGTATTGAGTTTTTTATTCGACCGTTCAAGTATTTTATTTATACGAGCTATAACCTTCTTAATCATAAATGGTTTTTTAATATAATCGTCGGCTCCAATTTGCAAACCATTAATAATACTTTCTTCGTCGCTAAGAGCTGTAATAAATATAACAGGCGTAATAATTTTCTTCTGTAAACGAATTACCTTTAATAAATCAAAGCCATTAAAACCATACATCATTACATCGAAAATGAATAAATCATATAAGTTCAAGTCCTCTTTTAAAGCCTTTTCACCTGAATTAACATAATTTACCTTAAAACCATTTAACTCTAGATTAAACTTCAATATTTCGCATAAATCTATTTCATCGTCAACCACAAGAATTCTCATTTTTTGCATAATATCACTATATTAATTTCAAAAGTAAATTTAGAATAGTCTAAAATAGAAAAGGTTAACTCATTATTAAGTTAACCTTTTGTTTGTGTATTAATAGGACCCTGCTTTTGTATGAATTATAAAAGAATAATGCAAATAATATTTTGAAACAGTTAGCAGGGTAGCTATATTTTATTTTAAAGGAGCAGCCCAACCTGCTGCCCAAGATGGCGATTCAATGCCGTTACCAGCGCCAGTTGCCGCATCATTTTCAGTTATAGTTAAATTATTATCCGCTTTGTCTGCTTCAGCTACGTTAATAAATTTAACGTTAGTAATTTTTATACTACCAGCCTTAGCTAAACCTTGAGCATCGGTATCATTGGACGATATGTAAAAATACGGTGCTTTTTCTAAGTTGCTTAAGCCACTTAACACTACATTGTCGATTGTTTGTATGCCTGCTCCCTCTTTCAAAAACCACGGTTTTTCACCCATGCCATCTAAAGTTACATTAGATACAGTGCAAGTTGTCATTGGAGTAGCAGCTCCGTTATCACCATTATTAGAACCTTCAATAGCTGATTTCTTAGAATCTTTAGAATACCAGTACATGCCAGTTCCCGACCAACCATCGGCAAAGTCAATACCATCATCTTGCGACATAATTGATACTAAGTGCGAAGCACTTACCGCACCTCCAAAAAACTCTAAACCATCATCGTTACCCATGTATGACGATACGTAGTCAACAATTGTTCCTGAACCAACTCCAAAAAAAGAAACGCCATTAAATTGTTTCTCGTCATTGTATTGATAACCAGTGTATTCAACACGTAAATACTTTATAGAACCTGAGTTATCAGCAGTAACAGTACCTCCATAAGGCAGGTTGCCTACTTCTGAAAGACCACCATCGCCTGTATTAACAGGTGCTTTTCCACAGATCACTAAGCCACCCCATTGCCCGTAATCAGCAACATCGGCTGTCATAACAACTGGCAATGCGGCAGTACCATCAACTATAATTTTAGCACCTTGAGAGATAGCAATATAAGAAGTTGTTCCGCCTTTTGCTGTAATTTTTGTACCTGCTTGAATGGTTAAAGTGGCGCCTTCTTCAATAATCATGGCACCGTCTAACTTATAGCTTACCGATGAGTTTAATTCTATATTTTTACTATATTCTCCAGCAATGTTTGCAGGATCAACTATCGCAATCTCATCCTTATTATCATCATCGTCATCACATGATACGAATGTAAAGCTCAGTCCTAAAATAACTGCGAACATCATTAAAAAGTTACGTTTTTTCATTTTTGTTAAGTTTTAATTAAAAAAGATTAATTGTTTTAAAATTTATATTTCAAGCTTAAAGAATAGCTTACGCCTTTCTTATATTTATTTATTACATGATTGGTATTCTCCTCTACTCGGTTTTCTTGCTCGCGTACATACTCAGCATTCAACATATTTTTAGCGATAAAATCGACACCAATTTCTCCAAACTTACTTTTCAGTACAAAGTCAAGGGTATTAATGGCTCTTTCGTATTCGTTGCCGCGTTGAGTTTGCCCAATGGCATATAAACGATCAGAGGTGTAATTATAAACTACTACCGCTGATAGCGAATTTTTATCTGCCCAGCCATGAGAATAACCCAAAGATATATTTGCTAATAGTGGAGCAGCTCCTTGCAAAGCACTACGGTCATCGTTGAAATTTGCATTTAAATAATTGTCTGTTTCATCACGAATTTTCTGTCCATCCAACTCCATTTCCGAAGACATTAAACTTAAATTTGCTGCTGCAAATAGTTTTTTTGTTCCTGTTTTATACAAATCTTTTTTTGCATCTAACTCAAACCCATAAACATAAGCCCAGTCACCAGTATTAGCAACAAAATAGGAGTTTTGTGTTCCGGCAAGTGTCGTTTGGTTAATAGGGTTAATAATATATTTAGCAAAAACACTTGCGCTTAACAAACCATCTTTAGGGAATATCTCCCATTTTATGTCAATGTTATAAACCTCGGATGGTGTTAGGTAAGGGTTACCAAATTTCTCTTCGGAAACACCTGAGAACGACATTAAAGGCATTTCTTGCAATTGTGGCAAAGTGTAAGTTTTTGATGTTGCAAATCGGATATTTTGATTCTCTCTGAATGCATATTTTAAAGATATGCTTGGCAAAACTTTAAAGGCCTCAAACTTTACGGTTTCAACATTTGTACCTTTCCCAGTAATTTGATTTGCACGAGTTGTTATTTGCTGATATACCATTTCAGTACGAATACCTGTAAGCAACAATAAACGTGAATTAATATTCCATTCCCACTGTCCAAATAAGCTATTGCTTGCAACTAGTCCCGTATATTCTTCTCCATCTTTTGCAACACCGTTTTCGTCGCGAGGCTCAACTATAACTATTTTAAATTCTCCATTAAGGTAATTTTCTTCATTAATATATGAATCAACATTATTAATGTTTAGGTAATTCGCTTCATCAATATCATGATTAAACTGATAGCTATTAAATTGTCTGTTCTTGTATTTACCTGAATAACCGAAAGACACTTTATGCTTATAACTACCGTCTTTATCTTCATTTAAAACTTTCTGTACTGCTACATTAGCAGCTACTTCATTATCTGAAAAATCGTGAAAATATCTAAAATTAGCGCCAGCGGGTTCAGTGTCAAATTCGCCCACATTAGTATTTGTATTATATGACATAAATTGATTTTGACGACGATCGGGAACTTTATTCCACACAGTATTATATGCTATTCCCCAATCGAGTGAAAATTCATCCTTAAAATTATGCTCACCTAACAACTGGTTTACTAATACCATATTCCTATTAAACTCACTACGGCGACGAAAAGCCGATTCGCCAACATCGCGAATATTTCCTTGAAGAGAAATTAAGTTCTCCTCAGAAGAATTTAAGAGCATACTATTGAAATATAATTCACTATTCTTTAAAGAATAATTCAGATTCAACATTGCATTACTCTGAGTTTCGTAGCTAAATTCCTCCCCGCTCATATCAGTTAAAGGAACACCCGTTGCACTAATAATTCTATCAACCCTTTCGGTATACTGTTTTTCGTTATCGAATGCAATAGTAAAGAAAGTTGATAAATCGCCTTTTTTAGTATTAAACGTTTTGCCTCCAGAAACACCAAATCCTATATCTTGCAACATATTTTCTGAAGTAGGATCCCAACTATTTGAGAAGTCATAAGATGATCTGTCTCTAATGGAACTAGCATCAGGCAAATCTTCAGAATAAAAACCAGCATTATTAGAGCCATCAATTCTTTTAAATTCTTTAAGTCCAATAACACTAGAGTTTTGAGTAATTTTGGAGCTAAGCATAAAGAATGATTCCCCACTTAATCTTTTGGAAGTAATATTTATATTTGCCCCACCAAAATCACCATATAAGGTTGCAGAGTATGTTTTATCGATACTAATATGTGAAATAACATCTGTATTAAACAGAGCTAAATCAATATTCTTAATTTCAGGATTATTTGATGGTAAGGGTAATTTATTTAATGTAGTAGTATTATAACGATCTCCTAAGCCACGCACATTCAATGCACCTGTTCCTTCTTGTTTTGTAATGCCTGTTATTTTTGTAACTGCAGCAGCTGCATCAGAAACTCCTTTCATTGCTAACTCTCTAGCTCCTATAGCTTCAACAGTAATAGCTGCATTTTTCTGCTGCATGATTAAAGCCATTTCGCTTTCGCGATTCACTTTTGCAATAACATTAACTGATTCAATGGCTATTCCCTCAGCTTTCATTTTAATGCTTAAAGCAAATTCGCTCTCTGCAATTATTTTAATGGGCTTTTTAAAAGTTTCGTATCCTAAAAAACTAGTCACTAATACATAACTACCAGCTGGTGCTGACAGGTTAAAATTACCATCAAAATCGGATGTGCAACCAATGGTTGTCCCTTCAAAAAACACATTTGCAAAAGGCATAGGAACTTCTTTTCCATCTAACACTTCAGTAAGTGTTCCTGAAATAATTCCATTCTGACTAAAACTGTGTGTTGTTAGTAACAAAAGTATTATTGTAATAATATTTCTAATCATAATATTTATTAAATTCAAACTGCGTGTAACTATTGTTTCAAAATATACTGCAAGTATAAAGCAGTAGTATTTTGTGCAGATTAAGCCAATATTATTCTTAGTTCTATTTTTTGTTACAATTTGGTTTCAAATGTTATATGGATGGTTGAAAAATATTTAGTAAAGCACTATTGCAGATGGGTTAGCATGGTTAAAGAGGAGCGAAATTTTAGTTTACATTAGAAATAACAAGTGCTATTTACATAAAAATAGTACGTTAGATTTTGAGACATGAGTAATGAGACAAAAAATAATACACTAAAAATCTGCGTACTAGACAGAATCTCAAATTTTGCACAATACTCTTATTATCTGCTAGATATAAAATAATTTAACGAACTGTTGTATAAACGAACCAAATACTTTTTATGATTAATTAGAAGAAGGAGAGTTTACTAAAGCATGACATCGTCCCAAGAGCGGGGAACCTGCCCGACGTTGAACTTGGTAGGCGGGTAAAACGCAATAGACCCCTCGGCTGCACTTCAACAAGCTCAGTGGAGTCCGCTCGGGATCAGTTCGACTATATGATTTCAGTTCACTATCGTTCCTAAAATCATAATCTCACTGATTTAAATTGCTATGCTTATATTGACAAAACAAGGGAAAACAATAAAATAATGGTTTATAACAATGATAATAACAGAACTGGCATATGTTTTTTTGAATTATTCAAACAATATACCGTACTAATTAGTGTTTGTCTATAAAGTCCAACTGTAGCGTTGTTGCACAAAATTCAAATCCTCAAATACACCAGTATTATTTAGTTTGAATTTTTCACACGCCTTACATTTGAGCTTTCTAGTTCAAACACCTGACTGTGGACAGGCTCTAATTAGAGTTTTGCCAAAAACGATAAGCTAGCTACTTTTCAGAATCGGCTTTCTCAAATAAATTAATATTCTTTTTAGCTAGCTGTACCGCTTTACCATTTGGAAAGTTATTTAAATAATTTTGGTAAGACTCCATGGTATTTTTATAACGTGCATTTTGCCATGCGCAAACGTCAATATTTTCTAAAGCCTTTTCAAGATATATCCCTTCAGGAAATAAAATAGTATATTGTTTTAATAAGGAATCATTAAAACTATTTGCAGCCATAGCATGCGCATTTATAAAATACTCTTTTTCGTTTAATACAGTATCTGCCGATTGTGCATTAGCACTATATAAGAAACTTAACCCGAATATGAATAAAAAAAATTGAATACGCATAACTACCTCCTTTTAATATTATTGTAATGATTATTGCTACAACAAAAATATTAATTAATGCTTAATAAAATGATAATTTTAGATTAAGCTTTTGTTACAATTATTAATAGATAACTAGACAATGAGATAGTAAATATCTTAGGGGCAAGCCTACGAGGCATTAAAATTCAAAAAAATCAAATTTCAAAACAAGAAAATAAACTAGGCAAGCCTCGGGAAATTATACTCAAAGAGATTAAATAACTTTCCTATAATGCCTTATATCCGCAAGTAAAATCCATAACATTTAACAGCTAAGATAGTTAGTCGCTGTGCGACTCCACTAATTTAAGTGATAGCAAAACGGCTTAATATACTCATTTGCAACATAGTCGCACTGCGACTTGCGGAATCAAGGAAACAACTGAAATTAATAAATCAATCAAACTATAGAATCTTTAAAAAAATTATTTATTTGCAACGTCATTCGATTTCATTAAAATACTCAAATTCATATTTCCAGCATTACTAACACTTATTTCTTTTTCGTATGCTTCGTATCCCATATAGGTACATTTCAAATTATATGAGCCCTCTTTCACTTTCATAGTAAAAGTTCCATCAAAATTAGTAGTGGTTACTTCTGTTGTACCATCAAGATAAACATTAGCAAAAGGCAATACCACCTGCTCGCCATTTAATATCTCAGTCAACTTTCCTTTAATGGTAATATAGTTATCAGATTCCGTATTTGCATTTTCTATACTTTTTGAGAATACACTAATCTGACTTATTACAACAACTATTAAAATAACTAATGTGCGTTTCATAACAACTTCGTTTTAAATTACACTGCAATATTAAGCCATTAATATTTCCTGTATTTTAGCTTAATCTTATGCTTAGGTTTAAAAAATGTTACATTTTTAATGAAAGTATCCATAAGCAAAATTGAATTTACAGAGCAAAACTACTATATACTAAAGTAAACTACTATAACCCAAATTGAGCGATTTGCTTTCGCTAATTCGCTAAATCAGTATCACATTATAATTAATAATATGCGCACTTATCAACTAATTTAAAACATATACATAAGCCATTTAAAATAAACAAGCGCACCTAATTGTTGTTACCTTTACACGCTAATAAAAAAAACGAATATGAATACTATTTTTGCCGATAAAGGAATAATAATAAATAACATAAGACACTTATCGCCTACCGAAGCACACGCTTTTTTAATGGACGATGCTATTTTAATTGATGTACGTGAGGAGTTTATGAGCCATATAAAAACCTTTGATGTACCTGAAATTTTAATATTTCCTTTTAGTAAGTTTGGCAAACTAATAAAGGATCTGCCAAAAGATAAAGCCCTAATTTTTGCTGATGCTACTGGAGTTAAAAGTAAGCCAGCGGTTGAGATAGTTAGTCGCGAAGGATTTAAAAACATTGCCAATTTAGCCGGAGGTATATTAGAATGGGAACGCGATGGTTTACCCGTAATTACTTACCAAAAAATAAAAGTAACTGGTCGCAATAAGTGTGAGTTTGTTGATAAACGAAGTTTAGGATTTTAGGCAGGTCTCAAAATCTAACGTACTATTAACTTAATTGCTAAGCATTTTAAAGATACTTAGCAAAAAGCGCCCATTAAGCGGAGTCGAAATGAAGCCAAAATTAAAAATCTCGGTACAGCATTACACTGTCCGAGATTCTCTTTTTACTTATTTAGTTTGTTTTACTTTTTAAACTCAAGCTCACTCTAAGTACCCTAGTGCACTCCAAACTTATTCCTCTTATTACTTACTACTTGTATATTGAATAAAGTCGCGTTGAGCCTTAACTACATTAACAGCATTTAAAACTAAATTCCTTGTCTCGTTCAAAATACTCAAGTATAGCATACTATTTTTTGTACCTACTTCTTTATTCTTAATACGCTTAATCTGAAGTTTTCTGTAAGTATTAAGCAATTCTATAATAATGCCTTGTTTTTTATGTACATCATCTAATAAACTAAAATTACCCTCGTTAACCATTCTAACCGCAAGGTTTGTAAACTCATTTATTCCGTACGATAATTCAAGCAATTCATTGACCTGTACTTGAGGTAAAGCCTTGTGATTGTTCTCAACATGTTCATAAATAGGCTTTACTAAAAAGCTAATACTATGTGCCATTTCACGTTGATAATCGAGCACTTGAACGTAATAATGACCTGTTTCAACAGATTCTTGTTGCAGTTTTGCGATTACCTTATATAAATTATTCTTTTGTTTTTTTGTTTTCTCGTTAAGCTTTATCGACAAATCATATTGCTCTTTTAAATCTTTCCTATTCTCATCAATTAAACTCTGTACTGCGGCATAGTATATTCCCGATGCAGTACCAAGAATACCTGTAACTCCTTTATTGCATTTTGCAACAGCAGCTTCTGCATTACTAACAACCTCAGAATCTTCCTCTACTAATATTGCCTTTTCTTCGCGCTTTCTCTTATGCGCCCTATTTGAACGAATTATTGCTATAGCAGCCAAAACAACAAGTAGAATTACTCCAGCAAACTTTGCCCACGATATAAATAAAGCCACTAAAAATGCTACAGTAAATGCACTAAGCGCAGTCATAAACCAACCACCAATTACGGTAAACACACCCGTAATACGGTAAACAGCACTATCGCGCCCCCATGCTCCATCGGCTAACGAAGTACCCATAGCAACCATAAAGGTTACGTAAGTTGTAGATAAGGGCAACTTATAAGAAGTAGCTAATGATATAAGAATTGAGGCTACGGTTAAGTTTACCGATGCACGAATTAAATCGAACATTGGAGGATTATCTTCTTTCTTCCATTGTTTCTCAATTTCTTTCTGGTCGAACCTTTTCTTTAATTTTAATATAATAGGTTCTGGAATTACAGTACTAAAAAATGTACTGGTAGTTATTGCTCTACGCACTAATAAGCGAGCAAATATTGAAGCGTTGAATCGTTCTTCGCCTTCATCTTGTCGGCTAAGGTTTAATTCTGTTTCGGTTACCGAGCGCGCTTTTTTAGAGAACCATAAGGTTAACACCATTATTAAGCCGGCAATAACGAGAAAATACGAAGGTGTATGTACTTTTTTAGCCAAACCATCCATTAATATATCGTTACCATCTGCCAAATTAAATGCTTCGAAACCTGCCAATGGCACACCAATAAAGTTAACAAGGTCGTTACCTGCAAAGGCCATTGCCAAAGCAAAGGTCCCTACCAACACAATTACTTTAAGTATATTGATATTAAATAACCAGTTTAGTAATTGTAATAAAATAGTCCATGCCGCAAAGCTTGCTACAGAAATAAGCAACCAGTTATCTTTAATATAATCCTTTGTGTCGCTGTCCATAAAGGCAGCTCCCTTAACTCCTTTTATTAATATAAAATAAGTAATAGCTGCAATGGCAAAGCCACCCCAAATAGCTCCAAAATATTTTATTGGTTGCTTATAATTAAACGAGAACGCTAAACGGCTAATGCCCTGTACAATTAAACCTACTGTAAATGCAACTACAACCGATAACAGAATACCACCAATAATAGTCATTGCCTTGCCTGAGTTAATATAATCGCTGACTTCGGCAACCTTCTCAACGCCATCTACTAAAATAGTATGCGCTCCGGTTTGAACTTTTAGGAAAGCAACAGCTACTGCCGCACCAAGTATTTCGAATACAATAGAAACGGTGGTTGAGGTTGGTAAACCGATAGTATTAAAGAAATCGAGCAATAAAATATCGGTTATCATTACTGCTAAAAAGATTACCATTATTTCGGTAAACATAAAGTACTGCGGATGAAAAATTCCCTTACGGGCTACTTCCATCATACCGTTAGAGAATACTGCGCCAAATAGAATACCCAAACTCGCAATAATCATAATTACATTACGAGGAGCAACTTTTGACCCGATAGCTGAATTAAGAAAATTAACAGCATCGTTACTTACACCTACAATTAAATCGAAGATTGCCAGTGCAAACAGTATAAACACAAAAATTAAATAAATATCCATTTCAATAGTTTTTAATTACTTTACAAAAGTAATGCAAGGCTATTTCGAATAGGTTAAGCTAATGTTAATTATACTTTAAGTTATTTGCAGGGCATTGTATTAAAATTTGAAATATCGTAAATACATATCTACTGACTGTGGTAGATTTTAAATTAGACTATTTTATCCCTGAAGTGTCTGCCTGACTGCCAAACTGGCTTTCATGGTTTTGTGTAAATAAAATCCAAGCATACTGAAAGTCTGAAAGCTAATAGCTCAGCGCATCGCACTGGGTGGAAAAATACAAAGGTAAAAGTGGCGCAAGTAATAAATATGGTTTGAAATGGAAAAATTGCATGTGTCGCAATAAAGGTATAACCTTTAAATCTAACAAAGCATACATTAAAACTCAATATACCTCAAGTTAACTTTACAACACAAAATATTTTTTTTTATGCTTAATTGCAAGCATTATATTTCTACTTATTAGCCTTTTCTGGTTCAATTCTTTGTTTCACAATAGTTTGAAAGAAGTATGTTAATCTTCTTACAAATCCAGCTTTTTTTCTATTGTCAAGTAAAGTTTTCATTTTGCCATTATGGCTTCCTTGGGTTGCAATAAAAGGGTGCGCCCAGTATATTGATATTTTATTTTGTTCC
>JAUXEM010000063.1 GCA_030620515.1 Salinivirgaceae bacterium | reverse complement strand
TACCACTGCATCTACAACTCGCAAAACTTTCTGAATCTGGATATTGTAAAGGATATTCCAAATAAATTCTCAAACTTTATAATTGACTTGCGAGATATAAAAACCAACACTATAGTGGAAGCAGATAAAACAAGCTTAGTTAAACTTTTCCAAGAACACTTAAATGGTGTGGTAAGCTCTACGGAAAAGCTAAAACAGGTCATTCATTGCATTACTAATTCTCAATATAAAAAAGGAATATAAAAGAGGATGCCCAAAAAGTAGGTTCTGTGTCATTCCATTTACCATTGACACAAATTATTACATAGCATAAAGCAATAAGATAAAGTCTAGTATCTTACTACTTTATACTTATTACATTATTCCCACTTAGGTATTCTCCCTGGGGTATAAGGTGCATTCATCTCGTCTAAAACTGTTCTTAATTCAGGTAATGTAACATTTGAAATTGTTTCAATTCTGTTTAGTACAGGAGGATATTTCTCTTTTAAAATACTAAGCGAGGTTTTTGAGGTTTCGGTAATTGCCGATGTACTGTTAATTTGACCCCAAATAATACTGCTTAACCTACTATAAAGAGGCTCCAATTCCGGTGGAATTTCCTCAGAGCTGGCTTTAGCTTTAGAACCATAAAAAATAAATAGTATTTCTTCAATTTCTTTATCCAACTCGTTTAATTTTGGTAATAATTTATGATGAGCATCTGGTAAATAAAGCGCTGTTTGTTGCATAATATCAATTTCGTTTTTAATAGCTTTTGTTGCCTTAATGGCACCAGTCATACTTTTTGATAAGCCATTAACGTCACGTAAAAAACTAACCATTTCTTCTCTGTTCGGAGCAGGCAGGGTGGTATTGTTTAAGGCATTTACCATAAATTTTTGAGCATCGCCAATAGGTTTAACCATATTGTTATGAACTAAAGCCATTTCAACAGAGTATTCGCCAGGTAGTACATAAATACTTCCTTCCGATTTTTTAAACGGATCAAATTCCTTTTGTTTATCGAAAGCCTGAACGCTATTAAACTGTAAATCCCAGTTTACTCGATTAATTCCTTTTTCTGGTTTTTTTGTGAAAGTGCGAATGGTAGTGCCATCAATATCTTTTACAGTTACCAATAAATAGACAGGTATTTCTTTCTTTTCAAGCTCTTGTTCTCTAAAGCTAAGCTGATTAATTTGTTTACCAGCTTTAAATAGCTCCTTTTCTTTTTCCTGCCTAGCCTGTTTTTGTGTTTTTGGAACTTCTTTTAAATAATAGGTAAAAGTGGCACCATATTCAGGATTTTTTGCGCCATAATAAGTAGCTCCCTGTCCATAAATTTTACCTATTTGCATGTAAATTAATGCATTCTTTACAGGGAATAATTTATTATCAGTAGTTGGAGTACTTTCTGTTAATTCTCTTAAAGGAGCATAATTGTCGAGTATATAAAAACCACGACCAAATGTTGCCAATACCAAGTCGCTTTCACGAGCTTGAATAGCAATATCGCGAACAGAAATGGTTGGTATGCCTGCTTTTAGTTGCACCCAATTTAATCCGGCATTAATAGAAAAATACACGCCAAACTCAGTACCTGCAAATAGCAAATTCTCTTTTACCACATCTTGTGCAATAGTATGCACTGTTCCATTTTCAGGTAATCCTGTTGCAGCGCTAGTCCAGGTTTTTCCTTTATCGTTACTTTTTAATAAATAAGGCTTAAAATCGTCATTCTTCATGTTATCGAAAGTTGCATAAACCACATTTTCATCAAATTGCGATGCTAAAATATCACTAACATAAGTGTGCTCAGGTACTCCGATAAAACTGCTTACTTTTTTCCATGTTTTTCCGGCATCTTCGGTAATCTGAATTAAGCCATCGTCGGTTCCCACATAAATTAAATCCTCTTTAATTGGCGATTCGCATAAAGAAACAATCGTTCCGTACTGCGATGAAGAAATATCTTTTACTACAGCATCTGAACTCCAATATTTCCCCATTACAGACCATGTATTTCTGTCTATTTGTGCTGTTAAATCTTCTGAAATTACTGTCCAGGTATTACCACGGTCTTCGCTTCGGAATAATTTATTGGCAGCAATGTATAAGCGGGTAGGAGAGTGAGGGCTAATTAGCAATGGAGCATTCCAATTCCAGCGATAAGTTAGTTCATCTTTACGAGGTTGTGGCTTTACCGATACTTTTTCACCACTCTTTTTATCGTATCTAATTACATTGCCATACTGCCATTCCGAGTAAACAATATTAGGATCGGTAGGGTCAGAACACGACCAAAAGCCATCGCCAAATACAGTAACATACCATTCGCCCGAAGTAACGCCAAAAGTGCTCATGTTTCTAGATGGTCCACCCAAAGTAGCATTATCTTGAGTTCCACCATAAACATTGTAAAATGGTAAATCATTATCAACCGATACTCTGTAGAATTGAGTTGCTGGTAGGTTTGAAACCTGGCGCCATTTATTACCAGCATCGTAAGAAATGTAAACACCACCATCGCCACCAATAATTAAATTTTTATTATCCTCAGGATTTATCCATAAAGCATGGTCGTCTACATGACGATCTTCAGTGCTTAATTTTTCCCATGTTTTTCCACCATCGTTTGTAAAATGCGTGAATGTTTCTACGGAATAAACCTTATCGAACTGCACTGGGTCACAATATATTTCGTTGTAATACTGACCACTTGAACTGTGTTTACTCATTTTTTTCCATGATTCGCCACGATCGCTTGAGCGGAAAAATCCACCAGCTTCATTTGCAGCTTCAATAATTGCATAAACTACATCAGGGTTTTGTGGAGATATTGTTATACCAATACCTCCCATGTGTTCTGTTGGTAATCCATTGTTAATTTTCTTCCAGTTTTTGCCGGCATCATCCGATTTGTAAATAGTTGATTCCGGACCACCACCAATTTTTGTGTGTACATGCCTACGTCGTTGTTCTGCTGTAGCATATAAAATATCGGGGTTACGAGGGTCGCAAATCACGTTAGTTATACCAGTGTTTTCGCTAACGTTAAGAACTTTTGTCCATGTTTCACCTCTGTCAGTTGTTTTATATAAACCTCTATCGCCACCTGGTCCCCACACCGAGCCTTCAGCTGCAACATAAACGGTATTCGAATTTCTAGGATCAATAAGAATCATACCAATTTGGCGTGAATCCTTTAGCCCCATGTTTTTCCATTTCTTGCCACCATCTAAAGTAAGATAAATACCATCGCCATATCCCAAAGCACGTTGATGATTATTTTCACCCGTACCTGCCCAAACCACATTGGTGTTTTTTGAATCTATAGCCAAACAACCAATACTATAAGCTCCATAACTGTCAAAAATTGGATCGAAGGTTATTCCATTATTTGTTGTTTTCCAAATATTACCACTAGCAACAGCCACATAATATTCCGAAAAATTATTAGGGTTAACCGCAAAGTCAGCAATGCGACCTGAAGTAAACGAAGGACCAATACTTCTAAATTTTAAACCTGAAACTAGTTCGCTTTTGATTGCATATTTGTTTTCTTCTTCTTTCTCTTTTGCACTTAAGCTAATTATTATAGAAATTAAAGAAAAAAGGAGAACAGTTTTTTTAGAAAAATAATAACTTCTATTCATCTTTTAAAGAATTTAATTAGAATGATATAATGATATTTGTAGCTGCAATTATTAATAGGTTACACTCCTAAAAATAAAAATACTAATTTACTTAACATCTATAAACATAAAATGTTATATATTATATTGTACAACAATAAAAACGATATACAATGGCTGAATTTGAATTAAGGAAATTTGTAGCTCCTGAAATGCTAATGGGATTCGATGTGCAATATACTGTTGGCAGTTATTCTAGTAGTGTTGAATGATTCAGACTTTGGAAAAAGCTAACTGTTTTCTTTTAAAATACCTATTGCCAAGAGATTTAATTTGCTAATGCTAAGTTTTGTATATTTATTATTTATAGATTATTACCAACTAATATTGTTATGAATAAACTAAATCGTCGATTATTTCTTAAAAGAACTACTGCTGTAATGGTGGCAGGAACCTTACTTCCTGGATTATTTGCAAGGAAAATTTTTTCTCAAACTATAACTGTGCTACCTGATATATCGGTTATAAAGGGTACAAACTTTTTTGAGAATACCGTTTTAGCCATAAAGGAACTGGGAGGTATGCAGAAGTTTGTAAGCAAAGGTCAAAAAGTTGGTTTGTTAATAAATTCTGATTTTGAAATTCCTGGGGCATATACCAATCCTGATGTTTCATTAGCAGTTATTAAAATGTGTTTCGATGCAGGAGCTAGTGAAGTAAAATGCCTTCAAAATGTAAAACCAGAGTATTGGGCATTATCTGAAAAGAAAACAGAAATGGAAAATTACTTAGCCAAATTAGCTAATGACGATAAAAACCAGTTTCCTGCAAAAATAGAGAACGGCGGATTTACAAAAAAAGAATTACCTAATTCTATACAGCTAAAAGAAGCCGAAGTTATCGACAGTTTATTTGTTGCCGATGTAATGATTAATATGCCAATTGCAAAACATCATTCTACTACATTATATACTGGAGCTTTAAAAAATATGATGGGCGTAAATACACGTGCTACAAATGTGTTTTTTCATTTGAATGGTCCTGCTAAAAACGATCCTTTATTTATTGCTCAGTGTATTGCCGATATAAATAAAATGCGCCCTGCCAATTTAACCGTTGTTGATGCAACAAGCTTTATTACTACAGGCGGACCAAGCGGACCAGGTGAAGTACAGGTCGAAAATAAAATTATTGCTGGTACAAATATGGTAGCTATTGATGCTCTTGGTTGCAGTTATCATGGTTACGAAGCCGACGAAGTGCCTACTCTTGTAGAATGCGAAAAAGCTGGACTTGGAATTAAAGATTTTACCAAACTTAAAATTGTAGAGAAAGAGGTGTAGGCTAGTTACTGGATGAAAATTAAAGATTGCTTGTTGCAAGTTGCAGAATTGACCATTCATGATTATGGTTGTCAAATGAAATCTACACATAGCTTACTGAATGTAATCTAATAACTGGTTACTGAGCGGAGTCGAAGTAACGTAAAATTAAAAAAATGATAAAAAACAACTTGCTAATAATTGCCTTCTTACAATTCACCTTAGTTTCTTTAGTATTTTCACAAGTTAAACAAGAGGAGCCTTCTTTAATGCCTGATAGTACAACTATTGATGGTTGGAGGCATGTAGGTGTGGCAGAACGCTATAAAAATGATGAATTATTTTACTTAATAAATGGTGGTGCTGACCTTTATCAGGAATGTGGATTTGTGGAAGTTGTAGCGCAGTCTTTTCAAAATACAGACAATGAAAAAATTAGTGTAGAGATATATGAAATGGAAAGCGACTCATCGGCACTTTCAATTTTCACGCTTTCAGCAACCAAGAATGCAGAGAAAGTAGAATTAGGACAAATGGCTTTATCTACAGCTAATTCCCTGATTATTTGGAAAGGAAAGTGCTTTATTATGTTGCGTTCTTCAAGTGTTTCGGAATCTGTAAAAATGGGTTCGTATACTATTGCTGAGTATTTGGTGAAAAACATTCAAACAGAAGGTGTGCTGCCGTATTTTGTAAGCCAAATTATTGAAAATAATAATGTAGAAAGCTATAAGTACTTTCATGGTACACTTGGCTTAGCTACTGCCTATTATTTTAGTGGGAGTAATATTTTTAATATAAGTCAAGGACTAAGCTTTACTAGCGAAAATGGCAAACATATTCATTTGATCTATAAGAATAAGGAATTAGCTAAAAGCACTTTTATTTCAGCTATTGAAGCTATGGAGAAAGCATCTAAATTTACCTTGAAAGACAAAACTGAAACACAAGTAAGCTTCACTGATAGAAAACAGAAACCTATAGCAGTTGCTTTAAAGGAAAGTGAAATTGTAATTAAGATAAAAGAGTAAGAAAAAAAAGGTGCCCCAATGATGGAAACAGGAAAAAGCAGACCATATACTGGAGAACGAATATCGAATTACGGAAACAGCTTATAGATAAATGGTTACTGAGCGAAGTCGAAGTAACATTTCTAATTCTACCATTCTACTTGCAAATCTATTACACAGAGTTTCGCAGAGACTGCCTACTTATTTAACCGCTAAGACACAAAGGAAAAAGGAGATCGGAAAAAGGAGATCGGAAAAAGGAAAGGGAGACTGGAGACTGGAATCAGGAGACAAAATATATACGGTTACTGAACGAAGTCGAAGTAGCTCATTATTAATCACTTCAAGTAATTCCTATTTACAATAATTTATTTATCTTTATCTAATAAGGTTATCTGCATATAATCTTAACCAATTAATATAAACTTTTAAAAATTAACCAATGTCAAAAATCACAGTAAAAACGGTGGTAGATACCGAAAAGCTTCGTAATGAGAAGCCGGGCGAAATTCAAAATCGTTCAATTGTAGTTATGTCTGATGGGCAAAGCGATACTACTTACGATGACCCAACAAAGAACAACTACAAAGATAAAATACACTCTTTGTTTAATATGGGCGACACAGTAGAGTGGACTATTGAAGCTCTTAATGGAAAAGATGATGTTGAATTTGTAGCTGTTAAGGGCGACGATTTAACTAAGTTGTTTGATAAAAAACCGGAAAAAGAAAAGGGCAAAAAGAAATGGATGACCCATGTTAAAAAAGGTTTAACTGTTAAAACAAAAACATGGTACACTTTTACTTTCCAATTTGAAGATGAAAAATATTTTTGGGATCCAGAAGGAGAAACAAGGTATCCATAGATTCTTTTTATACAAAGTATAGCTGTTAAATTATTAACAGCTTTTTTTCTATCTTGTTTTCATTTAATTAGAATATTGTGAAGAAAATAAAATTTATTCTTATTAGTTTATTTGTATGCTTTTCACCTTTTTTAAAAGGGCAAAATACTATTGATATGTTTAATTTATATAAGGATAGTGCCATAATAGAAACTAATGGAGAAAAATCTTTACCTTTCTCGTTAACAATGTTAAAGATAGCGAGAGAACTAAATATTGATTCTCTGTTAACTAGTAGCTATATCGAGCTTTCACATGATTATAGGAGACTTGGAAATTATACTGAAGCCCTAAATTATGCAATACTGGCTTCCAAATATTATGAACGAAAAATAGTAGATTCTTTTGGAACTTTAGGATTAACTTATACTCTAATTGGTAATATTTATTCAAATCAATTAAATTTTGAAAAAGCAATTGAATATTATAGAAAAGCGGTTAAAGTTCATGAGAATTATTTTTATAAGCCATTGCTTGGAGATGCGTTAACAGGTATAGGTGAATTATATAGAGTTAATAGTAGTTTTGATAGTGCATATTATTATTTTGGATTAGCAGATTCTGTTTATAAAGCTAGTAAATCTGATTCTTCGCGAATGGCTCTTTCTAATTGTAATTTAGGCTTGGTATTGATGGCTCAAAATAAAGTAGAGCATGCTGATTCTTTATTAGAATTATCTTTCAAATATTATTTAGAAAAAGGAAATTATTATCCAGTATGTATATCTTACTATGAAATTGCTAAAAAAGCATTTATAGATGGTAATATTTTGAAAGCGGTTGAATTTTCACAGTTGGCTATAAAGATGGCTTTGGAAAACAACCTTACAGAATATGCTCGAGATATCTATTTATTGTTATCTGAAATAGCAAAATATAATAGAGATTTTGAACAGGCACACTATAATTTGGTAAAACATCACCAGTACCAAGACTCACTAGTTAACAATAAAGTGCTTAGCCAAATGGCAGAAATGCGGGCTGAATTTGAAATTGGTCGCAAACAAACCGAGGTAGATTATTTTAGAGACATTAGTAAAGCACGAACAAAGATGCTTTACGTGTTTAGCATTGCGTTGTTTTTAATTTTTAGCTTAGCTTTATTTTTATACCGTATAAATAAAAAACGTAAAGAGGCTAATTATTTACTTTCGGAATACAACGAAGAACTTACACAAAAGAATGAAATTATTCATGTAGCACTACAAGACAAAGATGTGCTAATGAAAGAAATTCACCACAGGGTGAAGAATAACTTGCAAATTATTTCGAGTATAATAAGCTTGCAAAACATGCGCATTACAGATGAAAAAGTACAGGCTGTATTCTCTGAAATGCAGCGCCGTATTTTGGCAATTTCATCTATTCACCAAAAGCTGTATCAAAGCGAATCCATTTCTCAAATTAATATGAAAGAGTATTTAGAAGAGGTGGTTGATTCGATACATATTGCTTTTAATAATAATGAACTAAATGTTAGTTACGAAATATTGGTTCAAAATGTAAACTTAAGTATCGATGCAGCTGTGTCTATTGGTTTAATAGTAAACGAGCTAACTACAAACTCATACAAATATGCCTTTGAGCCAGCAAAGCGTAATCATTTAATTATTGGTTTATCTACAAAAAAAGAGGGCTGTACGCTCGTGGTTCGTGATAACGGTATGGGAATTCCTGAAAATATTGATATACTACAATCAAATTCGCTGGGCTTAAGAATGGTGAACCTTTTGGCTCGTCAATTAAAAGGAAAGGTGGATATAGATTCGAAAAATGGAGCTGCTTTTAGCATATTTTTTGAAGGTATGGCGGTGGAAATAAATTAGTAATGCACAATGTGTAAACAGTAAAAATCATTGTAAACTGCGATGCTTGAATCAGTGTTATCCTTGCTAGGCAATAGTCATTCAGGCGGGCGTATTATATGTTTTATCTCACTACTTAATACTTATAATCTAACGATATATTGGTAGTGTACAGAGCATTCTCAAAATTTGCTCCGTAGCTCATTTGTCAAACAGTACGTGCGGTGTGCCAGCATACGGCTTTACTATTAGTTTTTATCATGTATTCACAGGTTGTAAACCAAACTGCATATATGGTTTAATGAATACATAATATTGTATATAACCAGTAAGTAAACACCATATTTTTAAATGACTTTAGTGAAAAATATCAAATGCAAAAAAGGAGTTTTATATTTATTAAACTCCTTTTTCTATCTTATTAAAATTATTTAAAGCAAATCGCTAGCCAGCTCTGCTAATGTGCTTCGCTCACCCTTTAATAAATTTACATGTGCAAATACATTTTGACCTTTCATTTTATCTGTTAAATATGACAATCCGTTAGACATAGTATCCAAATATGGGGAATCAATTTGGTGAATGTCTCCAGTGAAAATAATTTTTGTTCCTTCGCCAGCTCTAGTAATAATTGTTTTTATTTCATGTGGTGTTAAGTTTTGAGCCTCATCCACAATAAAGAAAATATTTGAGAGACTCCGTCCTCTAATATAAGCTAAAGGAGTAATAAGTAAACGTTCATCTTTAACCATTTCCTCAATACGCATTACCTCTTTGCTGTTAGAGCTAAATTGGTGCTTTATAACGCCAAGATTGTCATATAAAGGCAACATATACGGTCCAATTTTTTCGTTTACATCGCCAGGTAAAAAACCTAAATCACGATTTGCTAAAGGTACAATTGGACGAGCAAGAAAAATTTGGTCGTACATATGATTCTGCTGTAATGCTGCTGCAAGTGCTAATAAAGTTTTGCCTGTACCAGCTTTACCTGTAAGGGAAATTAGTGAAATTTCAGGTCGTAATAAAGCATCTAACGAGAAAGTTTGTTCGGCATTACGAGGTTCAATGCCATAAATACGTTTTTTTTCAACTCTCGAAATTAGTTTTTGAATAGGATCGTAATGTGCTAAAACACTTTTGTTATCTCCTTTAAGAATCATGTATTCGTGAGCCACAGGCTCTTTTGTGAAGTTGAATTCTTCATAAGGAATACCGTCAAACTCTTGATATAAGCGGTTTATTAAATCCACATTAATGTTATCTTTTTTCTCTATTCCTTTATGAATAGTGCTCATGTCCTGAACCTTATCGGTGGTGTAATCGTCCGAAAAAATACCAACCGATTTAGCTTTAACTCTTAAATTAATGTCTTTAGTTACTAAAATTACTTTTCGTTTAGGATATTTATTTCGTAAATAATCGGCAATAGAAAGTATTCTATGGTCGGCTGTATGCTCCGAAAACGATTCTTGTAATTCTTTCGAAAAGGGTTTCCCCGTTTCTATAAAAAGCTTTCCTTTTCCCATACCTAAAGGTATTCCATCAGCGGGTATTTCTTTAGCAATAAATTTATCTAATTCACGAGTAAACTCTCTTGCATTAAAGTTTATTTGGTCATTCCCTTTTTTAAAACGGTCAAGCTCTTCAAGGGCTACAATGGGAATGACAATATCATTATCTTGAAAATGATAAATACAACTATAATCGTGCAATAAAACGTTTGTATCCAAAATGAATATCTTAGAATTTGGCTTTTTCATTGGTTTAAAAATTAGTTAAGTATTTCAGTTTTATTCATATCCTTTAGTGCCCGCCTGCCTGTCAAGGCAGGCTCGACTGAAAATATTCGCCTCCCCCACATAGCCAGCCCCGAACATTTTGGGGAGAGTTTCATATGTATATTTTTTAGGTTAATACATTGTTATGGGAATATATTAATGTATAACATATCCCTGATTAATAATCTTACTTTAAAGATAGTAAAAAGAAAGTAGCTATTTAACTTTGTGATTATGATTTTTTTCATCTCTAGAATTTAAACCTTTCAATTTGAATAAGTAAATTTGAACAAAATATTAAGGATGAATTACCAAGAAGTTAGCAATTTTTTGTTCTCTCAGTTGCCAGTTTATCAACGTGATGGTAAAGCTGCTTACAAAGCAAATTTAGACAATACTATTGTTTTAGATAATTATTTTTCTAATCCGCATAGTGATTATTTAACTATTCATGTAGCAGGAACAAATGGAAAAGGTTCTGTTTCACACATGATTGCATCAATATTACAGGAGGCAGGGTATAAAACAGGTTTGTATACCTCGCCACATTTAAAAGACTATAGAGAACGTATTAAGATTGATGGTGAAATGATAGATGAGGGTTCGGTTATTGATTTTGTAATAAAGCATAAATCTATAATTGAGAATATGAAACCTTCATTTTTTGAAATGACGGTAGCCATGGCATTTAATCATTTCTCGAAACAACAAGTTGATATTGCTGTAATTGAAACAGGAATGGGAGGTAGGCTCGATTCTACCAATATTGTTACGCCATTAGTTTCAGTAATTACAAATATAGGTATAGACCATACGGCATTTTTAGGAAACGATATAAAGACTATTGCAGGTGAAAAGGCAGGTATCATTAAAACTGGAATTCCTGTTGTAATAGGAGAATGGAATAAGGAATCAGCCTCTGTGTTTTTATTAAAAGCCTTAGAGAAAAACTCCTCAATAGTTTTTGCCGATAAGCTTAGGACGATCGTTGAAATTGAAGACTTAAAGAATGAATTTGATGTATACTTAAATGAAGATTCTGAGTTTTTGAATTTGAAAATTGATTTATTGGGTGATTATCAGCAAAAAAATGTACTTACCACTCTTACTACATTAAATGCTATTAGTGATAATATTCAAGTTTCAAAAAGGAATATAGCAGATGGCTTAAATTCGGTTGTTGCAAATACAGGTTTAAAAGGTAGATGGCAAGTATTGTCGGAAAACCCCAAAATTATTTGTGATGCTGGGCATAATGTTGAGGGTATAACGTACATTATTAAACAGTTAGAAAAGGAAGACTACGATAAGTTACATATGGTACTGGGAATGGTTAATGATAAGGACATTGACAAAGTGCTGTTGTTGTTACCCAAAAATGCAAAATACTATTTTACAAAAGCTAATATTCCTAGAGCTTTAAACGAACAAGCATTAATGAAAAAGGCTAAAGAATTCGGATTGAAGGGAGCAAGCTATGGTTCTGTTGAAATGGCAATACTTAAAGCCAAAGAAGCTGCAGCCGAAAACGATTTAATATTTATAGGAGGTAGTACCTTTGTTGTTGCCGAGGTTCCTGAGCTGTAATAATAAAAGCCTCCTAATAAGGAGACTTTTATTTAAGGCTGAATTCGTATCAATTTCAATTAATACAATATATCTTTTGTCATATTTACTTTTTTCTGCGTATGGTCGTTGTCGTAATCGAACATTAAATCGCCAGTTTCTTTAAATAGGCGAATATAATTAAGATCGTACCAAATAATTGCTTTACCAACCATTACGCCCGATAAAACATCAATTTGGGCGTTTCCACTATTGTATAGTGATAGCTTAATTTTAGAATTATTTCTTACCCTAACAGCATCAAAGTTTACATCTTTTCCATCGTCGGTTTTTATGGTAACAATACCCTGCGAATTTTTAATAAATTCAATTTTCCCAATGTTATTATATACCATTGGCGATTTTTTTCTAAAGGTAGGGTTATGCATATCAAGAGCTTTCTGAGCTTGTGTGCCTGGCAGTGAATTACCACTACTATTAACAAGATTTAGGACTGCAAATAAACCAGCAATACCGATATCACAATTATCACTAATTAGTTTATCATTTTCTTTTTTTAATGTTTCAATTGGATCAAACGCTGTATAACTTTCATATGATTTTGTACTTACATCAAGTCCGGCTGAAGCAACTAAAGATGCGGTTACAAATGTTTTGCCAGCTTCGTCAACCGTAATGCCATATTTGCTAAAATCTTCCGATTCCTCGTACATACGTGTCCATAATTTTTTACCATTTACATCAAAATGAGATACAAACATATTATTCAAGCTATCTAACTGTTCAATACCAGCTTGATTTACCCATTTTATAGTTCCATTATTGGAGCATTTTGCAATAAATACATCGCCATTATTCTTAACATGTAATGTTTTATCATCAATTTTTATGTTTTTATTAAACGAACCAGTGAAATAGAAGCTATCATCGTTTCCTAATGTAATATTATAAGCAATATCGTTACCAGGGCTTCCAACTTTAAAGGCATAATCAACAGTGTTTTCAGGAGTTATTTTAGCAATAAATATGTCGTTAGTATTTTGAATTGATTTTAATTTAACTCCAAAAAAGTTAATTTCACCACTAAAATAACCACATAAATAAGCATTTCCTTGTTTGTCGAATACTAAATTATCGCCATTACCACCTTGGTAAAGACCTTTTTTATTTGCAATGCGCCATAGTTTTTGTTCACGTTCTATTAAATTTTGTGAACTTTTTAGTTCTACAACAATAGCATTGTTTTCAGCATATTGTGGCATGGTTTGCCCAATTGGAGCATTAACAAAAGTAGGATCGCAAACCACATATTTTCCATCTTTATAATTAATGTAATCACCAACCACTTGTTCGTTAAATTTTACTGCTGTTGCCATATGCCCAGGGTAATTTAAACCAATTACATCTAGTTTTAGTAACTCTTTTACTAAATAAGAGAATAGAACTGCCCGGTCTTCACAATCGGAAGCTGGGTAGTGAAATAGTTCATCTGGAAAGAAGAATTTCTCTTGTCCAAACTGCTGTTGGTCCGTTTTATATTCGAAAGCAGTTTGCACAAAACGCAACAAAAATAAAGTGGCTTCTTGCTCGCTCATCTCTTTTATTGTTGGAAGTAATGCATCGGTTAACGATTCTTTAGTTTGTAGTGTAATAGTGGCATCAAAATATACTTCAATGTCAGCCAATGGATAATCATTATAAAAATCAATAGCATTTTTATTATACTTTACATCAAAGGCATACTTTTTACCATCGTATTCAAAGCTAATTGGTTTTGTTTGAATATTTGGCTCTGTTGTAATTGATTTATATAAATTTAAATTCATTATAACACGAGCTTCCGGAAAATCTTGTTCATACGTGAAAATATCGCTCTCTTTTCCATTCACAAGGTAGTAACGTAAGTTGTCGAAAGTAAAAAATGGCATTCCATAAATATTATTCGACGAGGGTAACAAAAGATAAAGTTTAGATTCTTTAAAAGCAATTCGGGCTTTGTAATTTGATTTTGTTAAAAGAAACCATTCTAAGAATAGTTGCCCATTCTCGTTTGTCGATATTTTATTTGCGGTCTTTTTTACTAGCAAATAATATCCCCAGTCGTTTAAATTCATTTCAGCTTTATAGCTATTTAACTGAGAAATTAAATCGGTATAGCTGGTTTGGCTCATATCATCCCATTGATTGGCAATAGCCTCTTCACTTATAGTTGAGGGGAAACTAGTAAGAAAGTTTTTATCATATTTAATATTTAGGTTTGAACCATAAAAATTAAAAGTTGCTGAGCTACTTTCGTAGTTCTTGTTTGAGCTTTTTGCTAAAATAGGTAATACAGGTGCAATAGCTTGTGATTCAACTTTTACATGTGCTTCTATTTTTAATTCAGCAGCTTGTTTATTTGTAGCTTCATAAACGGGTTTAGAATTAGGTTTTGGTTCTGGTTTTCTTTTTTCTGCTTTAAATAGTTCGTAATTAGTCCATTCTTTTTTTAGATATTCCTTAAACTCATCATCCATTTTTTGAATGGCTTCGTCACGTTCTTTTACAAATTGAGTAAAGGCAGCTTTCTCTTTCTCAATGTACTCACGCTTGTCTTGGTTGCGTTGCTTTACCCATTCATCGTATGTTTGTGCACTAATTGGTGTAGTACTAGCCAGCAAGGTTAAACACATTCCTATTGCAAAAAAATTGTGTGCTTTTTTCATCTGTTTTAAATTTATGACTATGCTGAGATTTGTCTGCTTATTATGCTTTTAGGCGGGCGTCTATAGTTATCTCAGACATGGTCTGTTTTCATTGTTACTAGGGTTGAGATTAAAAAAATAAATATACACTAAAAAAACTTGGTCTTTTGTTTTTATCAAGGTTATTGCAATTTACTAATTTATTTGCACTTATGTAAGACGTTGGTGTATTTAAATAGGTTGCTTGTGCACACTACTATAAAACAAAAAAGCAGGAAAAATTCCTACTTTATGTAAATATTATTTGATAAGCAATTGTTGAAATTATGGAAGTCTATAATTCGTCAGATGCTAAATCGTCTTTATTTTCCACCTCATTCAATGGTGTTAAGTTAGCTGGTATTTCTTTATTTACTTCTTCATCATCTGTAAAGTACTTAAATACATCCATAATAGGAGATTCTGTAATTGCAGGAATTTCGAAATCTGACATAGTATCATCTAACGATTTTTCAAGTACATCATACGCTTCTTTTACATTATTAGCTTGCACTAACATGTAGCTATTTGAGCGTTTTTCAACACCTTTTTCTTCGTCAATTGAAATAAATGCTACTTTACACTTAAACCAGCGGTCGCCATTTTCATTTGGAATTAATTCCGAGAAATTGGCTATTTTTATTGTCGATACAAAAAACTCGCCACTAATGTAAGGTTCAAGTTCTTTATTTATCCTACTTTCGGCTTCGGTAAAAGATATGGCATCTATAAGATATAACTCAGATACTGTTTTATCTTTTCCTGTTTCATCAGTCTTCTGATATTTTGCTTTGCATTCAAACCAAGTATTCATAATATTGTATTTATCGATTATTACTAAAGTCTAATATAAGATTGCAAAGGTAATTTCATATTCAAATAACAAAAATTGAATATGTATTTTGTGAATAACTTTTTGTTTAACCAATAACAAAAGTTAATTTTAACAATTAAAAAGGGATAAACTATAACTACTATGGCTGAATTTAACGATATAATATGGAGGAGAAGAAGTATTCGAAAATTCTTATCGGAACCTGTAGATAGAGAGAAAGTAGAGAAAATATTGAATGCTGCTCTTTTAGCGCCATCGGGTAAAAGAATGTACCCCTGCGAATTTATTATTGTAGATAATGTAGAGACTTTAAAAGCTTTATCGGAAGCGAAAACACATGGTGCTAAGTTTTTGGCAGATGCTCCGTTGGCAATAGTTGTAGCTGTCGATACTAAAAAATATGATGTTTGGGTTGAAGATGCTTCTGTAGCATCTACATATATTATGCTTGCTGCTGAAGATAATGGTTTAGGTTGTTGCTGGGTTCAAATGCACTTACGGGGTACCGAGGACGGTGTCTCGTCAAGCCAAAATATGAAAGCGATATTGAATTTACCCGACAGATTTGAGCTGCTTTCGGTTTTAGGAATTGGTTATAAAGATGAAGATAAAGAAGCATATAATATAAATGATTTACAGTTTAATAAAATTCATCATAACCAAATAGGTAATACTATTGTAGGTTTAAATAATAAATAGTATTTGTATTTTGCGTTACGCCATAATTGATATTGAAACCACAGGAGGGAATCACCGAACTGAAAGAATTACCGAGATTGCTATTTATGTACACGATGGTGAGAAGATTGTGGATGAGTACGCAACTTTAATAAATCCTGAAAAACATATTCCACCCTTTATTTCAGGGTTAACTGGAATTACCAACCAAATGGTTGAAAATGCTCCAAAGTTTTTTGAGGTTGCAAAAGAGATTGTGTTAAAAACTGAAGATACTATTTTTGTAGCACACAACGCCAATTTCGATTACAGCTTTATAAAAAATGAATTTAAGCAATTGGGATTTAATTTCAATAAAAAAACACTTGATACTGTAAGGTTATCAAGAAAGCTATTGCCAGGGCATGCTTCTTATAGCTTGGGCAAAATTTGCAATGACCTTGGTATTAAAATTAATGGAAGACACCGTGCTGCCGGTGATGCATTGGCTACAGTTAAGCTATTTGAAATACTTTTATCTAAAAACGAAGATTTTGAAGTCCTAGCAAATCCTGAAAAATACAAGCTTCTTAAAGGTATAGATGATGAAGCGCACAAAACCATTATTAATAGTTTGCCTGAAAAAGTTGGAGTGTATTATTTTTTTGACGACGATAAAAAGCTGATTTATATAGGCAAAAGTTTGAATGTTAAGCAAAGGGTTGCTCAGCATTTAAGAAATAATAAGGGTAAAAAGTCAATAGAGATGAAAGCCCGAATTGCAGAGGTGCATTTTGAACTTACTGGAAGTGAATTGGTAGCGTTGCTTTTAGAATCAGCTGAGATAAAAAAATACCAACCTATTTACAACCGTTCTCAAAGGCGTACACTCTATAGCTATGGTTTATACTCAAGTTATAATTTGCATGGATATATAGAGTTAAAAATTGAGAAAATATCTAATAAGCATGGTGAGCCAGTTGCTACCTTTACAAATAAAGACGAAGTTCAAAATAATATCTATAAACAGATAGAGAAATATAACTTGTGCCAAAAACTTTGTGGCTTATATAAAAGCGAGTCTGGCTGTTTTCATTACGGAATAAAAAAATGTAACGGAGCTTGTATTCAGAAAGAATCTAATATAGAATATAACAAAAGGGCTTTGGAATTTATTCAATCGTTTAAACTAAAACCAACAAGTTTTTTTATTGTCGATAAAGGGAAAAACGATTCAGAAAAGGCTATAATTCAAATTTGTAATGGAAAGTATATGGGCTTTGGATGTATTGATGCTGAATTAGTTGAAAACAAAGAATTAATGACCGATTGCATTAAAAAACATGCCGATAATAGAGATGTGCAGCATATATTGAATAGCTTTATTCGCAACCGTAAGTTTGAAACATTAATTGAAAACGATTAGCAAAACAAAAATAATTTTGTACTATCGTTTAGAACTTACTAAGTTAAATTTTGTATATTTATATGTTCACTAGATTTAATTAAATGATAAATAAAATACACATTACTTATTTTCGAGTAATATTCATTTCTGTAATTCTGTTAATGGCATTTGTTTCAACAGCCAACGATTCAGTATTGCATACCAAAGTTTACAAAATTGGACTGCCCCAAGTTCCAGGGCTTATGTCGCGTACTGAAGATGGTATGGTGCATGGTTTTCCGTTAGAAATATTTGAGCATGTTGCCAATGATGAAAATATACAGTTTGAATGGGTAGAAGGGTCTTGGGACTATTTATTTAAAATGATACTAAATGGCGAAATAGATGCTTTGCCAGCAACGCAGGTAACCAATGAAAGAAAAAAAGCACTCGATTTTTTAGATAATACACTTTACACCATGTGGAGTGAATTATATATTGCTAATGATTCAGAGTTTGAAAATTTATCCGATTTAACCGGAAAAAAAATAGGCTTAGTTAAAGGAGATAATAATGCAAAAGGCTTCGAGAAATATATTGAAGGTTTTGAACTTAAATATACTAAGATAATAATAGGTTCTCATATACAAGGACTAGAGCAACTTCAAAACAATGAGGTTTATGCATTAGTAGCACCGTCTTTTTATTTAAAATCAGGGACGAATAAAAAAATAAAAAAAGCAGGTTTGTATTTTAATCCTACAAATTTAAATATATCCTTTCCTAAAGGAAAAAACATAGAATTACAAAAAGCTATTGATAATAGATTGCTTTTATATAAAAAGGATCCAAATTCAATATATAATCAGCTATTTGTAAAATATGGTTTATCAAGTTATAACGAACCTAGTTATACTGCGCCGCAATGGATAAAATTGGTTTCTATTATTGTAATAATTTCAATTTTTGTAGTAGTTGTATTTTTATTTTTGCTTAGAAATCAGGTTAAGAGAAAAACCATCCATTTGAAACAAGGTGATGTGTATTTGCGAAGAACAATGGAATTGGGAAATATGGGTTCATGGGAAATTGATGTGTCAAAATGGGAAGTGGAATTTTCTAAAGAATTATTTGAGATATTAGGATATAAAGAGCAAGTAAAATTATCTTTTTCATATTTGCGTGAAATAATTTATCCTGATGATAAGCTTAGAGCCACACAAATACTTTTTGAATCGATAAAATTAGGTAATAATTTTGACATTGAGTTTAGACTAATTAAAAGTGATGGTTCGTTAATTTATACAAGGCAGATAGGTGTAGTTTATTGCGATGAAAAAGGCATGGTAACAAAAATATTAGGGCTAATACAGAACATTAATGAACAAAAGAATTATGAGTTAGAATTAGTAAAAGCTAAGGAAAAAGCTGAAGAAGGGGAGCGTTTGAAATCAGCATTTTTAGCTAATATGAGCCACGAAATAAGAACGCCATTAAATGCAATTGTTGGTTTCTCAAGTTTAATTGGTCGTGAAAATTTAAGCCCTGAAAAAAGAACAAATTTCTATGATATAATTCAGCAGCAAAATGATTTACTATTAAATCTTATTAATGATATAATAGATTTTTCTAAAATAGAATCTAGATCATTGATTCTGAGATTTACAGATGATGTTGATTTGGATATAATGCTTAAAGGGATTCATGAAACATTTATACAGCATTGCCCAAGTACAATTCAATTTAAATATTTGAACAATAAGTTTGGTGGAAATTATTTCATTAAAACAG
>JAUXEM010000009.1 GCA_030620515.1 Salinivirgaceae bacterium | reverse complement strand
TTGCATAATATTTATTATGTAATCTGCGCTTCTCGTTCTGACGTATCCTTTTCTTTGCTGATTGATGATTTGCCATTTTGTTTTTCTTATTAAATAAAATAAAGTACTCCGTAGGGGGATCGAACCCCTGCTACCAGGATGAAAACCTGGCGTCCTAACCCCTAGACGAACGGAGCATAAATGCTTTTCGGACTGCAAAATTAACTATTTATTTCAAAACACAAACAAATAATTCAAAAAAAAATATTTTTTTTATTTTCCAGTCTTTTAAAGAACGTATCAAGTCACCTCGATTTTTTTTGCGCTGCAAACATAATACTAAATTTTAAAAACCGCAAAAAAAGAGAAGTAATATTGAGAGTTTTTTTCATTTTATTTTAAACAGCAATTTACGAAGCGTAAGTATCAGCAAAACAGGGATATAAGAATTTTTGATATTATGTATAGAAACGAAAAAAGTTGCTTTAGTTGGTATATTGTTATTATGAAATAACTTTGCGAAATATTTTACACAATTAAGTTATGGCAAGTTTTTTTCAATTACCCAAAAGTAAGAGGTTTTCATATAAGCCAAGGTATTACGATGAGCGAACAGAACAAAGAAAAGAAAGAGAAGCTGCAATTATAAAAGAGGTTGAGGCTGAAAAAAAAGGAAAGCCTGTTAGATTAACCAAAGAGGACATGGATAATTACATTCAAATTACCAGGAGAACACGTAAGAAATCGAATATGCGCTTGTTGGTTATTTTAGCTTTGTTGCTTTTATTAGCTTATTATATGTTTTATAATTAAAATTGAATGTCCGATTTAATTCACTTACTCCCCGATAGTGTTGCTAACCAGATTGCTGCTGGTGAAGTGGTTCAGCGCCCTTCCTCTGTAGTGAAAGAATTGGTAGAAAATGCCATTGATGCGGGAAGCACGAAAATTCAGGTGGTTTTAAAAGATGCTGGAAAAACCCTAATACAGGTAATTGATAATGGCTGTGGTATGTCGGAAACCGATGCACGCATGTGTTTTGAACGCCATGCCACTTCAAAAATTCGTAAAGCCATGGATTTATTCGATATCAGAACCATGGGTTTTCGTGGCGAGGCTATGGCGTCAATTGCCGCTATTGCTCATGTAGAGCTTAAAACTAAAAAGGCTGAGCAAGAGGTAGGTACTTTTATTCGCATAGCAGGTTCAAAAGTTGAGGTGCAAGAACCAGTAACCTGTCAGAATGGCACCAATCTTATGGTTAAAAATCTTTTTTTTAATGTACCTGCCAGGCGCAAATTTCTAAAATCGAATAGTACTGAGTTAAAACATTTAATGGAAGATTTTCAGCGAATAGCCCTCGGTTTTCCTGAAATAGAAATGCAGTTTATGCATAACGATGTAATGATTTATAATTTACCGGCATCTAAAATATATAACCGTATTATTAATGTTTTGGGCAAAAGTGCTAGCCAAAATTTAATTCCGATTCAAAGTGAAACGTCAATGGCTAAAATAATTGGCTATATTGGTAAGCCTGAAAATGCTAAAAAAACAGCCGGCGAGCAGTTCTTTTTCGTGAATAAGCGATATATGCGGCATCCTTACTTTTTTAAGGCGGTAACATCGGCTTATTATGAAATTTTGCAGCAGGGAATGCTGCCATCGTTTTTTATTTACTTCGATGTTAATCCCGATACTATTGATATAAATATACACCCCACTAAAACCGAAATTAAATTTGAAAACGAACGAGCCATGTGGCCAATTGTTGAAGCTACGGTTAAAGAGGCCTTAGGTAAATTCAACATAGGTCCTTCGCTCGATTTCAACAGAGAAGCAGCTTTTGATATACCTATGCCTGCAAAAGGAACTCCAATTGCAGCACCGTCAATTTCGGTAAATCCCGATTATAATCCATTTAAAGCAGATAGCTCTTACTCAAAACTAAAGCAGAAAGAGCCAGTACAAAATTGGGAGAAGCTATACGAAGGCTTTGAGAAAAATCCAGAACAAGGGCAGTTAGATATGCCAATTGAAACGCAGGTTGTTCAAAGTTCACTGCAGGATGATGTGCTTGTGCACAATCGTTTTTTTCAGATAAAAGGAAAATACATTGCCTCTGTCGTAAAGTCAGGGTTAATGCTAATTGATCAAAAGCGAGCGCATGAGCGTACATTATTCGATGAGTATATATATAAGACTGGTGTGCAATCCGGAGTTGGGCAAAAGTTGCTTTATCCTGAAAAAATTGAATTGTCCCCAGTAGATGCAGAACTTTTTAGAAGCATTTTGTCAGAAGTTAACCGTTTGGGTTTTGAGATTGATGAGCTTGGAGGCTCTACATTTGTAGTTAATAGTATTCCGGCGGAATTTCCTGATAATGATGTAGATAAATGGGTGGTGGATATTGTTGATAATCTAAAAGAGAACCAAAAAGATTTTAAACAAGCTGTGCGTGAAAATATTGTTCGTTCCTTGGCAAAGTTTTTGTCTATTCCTTATGGGAAAAAATTAACTCAGGAGGAGATGGTGCATATAAATGATAAGCTATTTGTGTCGCAAATGCCAAATCTTACTCCTGATGGAAAAACCATTTTAACAATTGTTGAGATGGATGAATTAGAAAAGAAATTTAAATAAAATTAGACTATGCAACCGTTTCGTTCGTCACCATTTGGTAATATTCCACCGGTAATTAAGAATTTACTTATAATTAATGTTCTTGTTTTTGTTGCTGATTATGTGCTGCAAGGAATGGGTATTGATTTAACTAGATTGCTAGCCTTGCATAATGTTCAATCGCCATATTTTAAACCATTCCAGTTTGTTACACATATGTTCATGCATGGTAGTATTACACATATTTTCTTTAATATGTTTGCTTTGTTCATGTTTGGTAAGATGCTAGAAATGGTTTGGGGGCCGAAAAGATTTTTAATTTATTACTTTGTTACTGGGCTGGGTGCTGCAGTGTTACATAGTGCTGTTAATTATTACAGTTTATCTAGTTTGCAAGCTGATATTACAGCATTCACAAATACACCTTCGCCAGATTTATTATTAAGCTTTATTCGTGATCATTTACCAAATGCTTCAGCAGGAGTAAATGAGTTTATTTCAGCATATAGTCTGAATCCTAATAATGCATCGTATATAAGAGAAGCTACGGAGTTGACAAAGAAAGTATATGAGATAACCGTTAATGTTCCCACTGTTGGAGCTTCGGGTGCTGTGTTTGGAGTATTGCTTGCATTTGGTATGTTATTCCCAAATACAAAACTAATGTTGCTTTTTCCTCCAATTCCAATTAAAGCAAAGTATTTTGTAATTGGCTATGGTGCTATTGAACTTTTTGCTGTTTTAATGCCGCGTTCGAGTGATAATATTGCCCATTTTGCCCATTTAGGAGGAATGATTTTTGGGTACTTTTTAATTAAATATTGGAGTAGCAAAGGCATTGGTAAATATGATAAATTCTAGCGTAAGCAGTATGCTGCGAATAGAAATAATATTCTAAACATAGCTTGCCCCCTTTCAGGGCTGAGGTTTTTGTGTAGGCTAAATTCATAGGGCGTTGCCCTATGTTAGTGCTTATGCTCTTTCAGAGCAAGAATTAGCATTTTTATTGTGTTACAAGGCTTGCCCTTAACGACTATAGATATGATAAAGTAGTTCTATTATTGAGAAATTGAAACAAGCCCTGAAAGGGAAAAAAAACATTAGGATAGGGCAGCGCCCTATTTAATAATATAGGAATTAAATAAGCCCTGAAAGGGCGAAAGTAAAATAATAAAATAGAAATTTAGCCATGACAGGAATCGGAATAATCGACGAGATAAAAAAAACCTTTAAAGAAGGAAGCATGTTGACTAGGTTAATTTATATTAATCTGGGAGTGTTTATTGTTGTTAAGGTTTTTGATGCCGTATTTTATTTGTTAGGATTAGGCGATGCTAACTTTTTAATAGAATGGCTTGCAGTACCTGCTGATTTATCGCAGCTTATTTATAAACCTTGGACCGTTTTCTCTTATATGTTCCTGCATCAGGGATTTATACATATGCTTTTTAATATACTGTGGTTGTTTTGGTTAGGGAAAATATTTTTGGAATATTTAACTGGTAAGCAATTGTTAAATGTTTATTTACTTGGAGGTCTTTCCGGAGCAATGCTTTATATATTATCATTTAATGTATTTCCTGTGTTTTCCGATGTTGTGCCATTTTCATATGCTCTTGGAGCTTCTGCTGCCGTTTTGGCAATTGTTGTAGCTACGGCGGTTTATGTTCCCAACTACACTATTTATTTAATGTTTCTTGGACCTGTTAAGCTAAAATATTTAGCAATGGTATCTATTGCACTCGATGTGATTTTTTTAACCGAAGGGAATGCTGGCGGACATATTGCTCATGTGGGTGGTGCTGCTTTTGGCTATTTGTACATTAGGCAGCTTAAGCAAGGCAAAGATATTGCAAAGGGCTTTGGTAAAACACTCGATGGCTTTGCTAGTTGGGTTAAGCCAAAATCGAATTTAAAAGTAAGTTATAAGCGTGGTGAGACTGATATTGATTACAATGCAAGAAAAAATACCGACCAAAAAACAATAGATCAGATTTTAGAAAAAATTGCAAAGTCGGGCTACGAGAGTCTTTCAAAAGGCGAAAAAGAGATTCTGTTTAGGCAAAGTAGAAATAATTAAAATAATTTTCAAAAGTAGGTTAAATTAGTGTTTTACACTAACAGCTTAGTGCCCTTTATGATGAGAGAGTTTCTAGTTAGGAAGTGATGTGTATTCGCGGTGGATTAACTGCTGAGTTTTTTATTAGTATAATTCCTGTATAGGCGTAAGGAGTTCTTGAATTTAGTTTAATATTCGTGTCATATTGCACTAACCTCAATTCGATTTGAAATATGGACTCAGTTTGAGTTTAATTTGTAGTAACACGAAAGTCTCAATCATATTTATTTTTTTTAAATCTGTGTTAATCACTGTTGCTTGCATCTGCGTTATCCGTTTTCTTTAATTGTTATGAGAGTGGTAGTATTTTTTTGAGTGTTCAAAAATCCTGCAATTTTATTAACATTCCTTGAACACTAATTAGCATTTGAGTATCTTGCAACCTAAATTCAACCTATGATAGGACGTTTTTTTAATCGCATAATACTAATTGTAAATTCATTAGCTGTTGCTGGCTTATTGCTTGCATATGCTTCTGCAGTGCTAAGTCCATTGCAATTTTCTTTTATCTCTCTTTTTTCTTTAGCCTATCCGTATTTTGTTATCCTTAATATTCTATTTGTTCTTTTTTGGGTTTTTGTTCGAAAATCTTATTTCTTATTATCGATAGTTGCTCTTATAATAGGTTATAAATCCTTATTGAATAATTTTCAGTTCTTACCTACAAAAAGTAATGTTGAAAATACAAGGGGTACATCCTTTAAGGTAATATCTTATAATGTTCATGTTTTCGACTTGTATCATTGGTCAAAAAACAAACAAACACGTGATAGTATTTTTAGCTTTATTCGCAAAGAAAATCCCAGTATTGCTTGTTTTCAGGAGTATTATAATTCTAAAAAGAATTTTTTCCCAGTACACGATTCTTTAATTATGAATCAGAAATTTCGGTATGCGCATATCTATTATACTGATAGAATTGGTGATTTTCAACGATTCGGTATTGCTACCTATAGCATTTATCCTATTGTAAATAAAGAAATTATTCGCTTCCCGAACTCTAGGAATGTTTCCATTTTATCAGATATTAAAATAAACGAAGATACTATTAGAGTATTTAATTGTCATTTAGAATCTATTAGGTTTTTACCCGAAGATTATAATTTCATTGACAGTATTGTTACTCAACGAAAAGAACCGCAAATTAAAGGAGCTAAAGGGGTTTATACCAGATTAACAAATGCCTTTAGAAAGCGTGCGGTTCAAGCAGAATTATTAACAGACTATATTGAAAATTCGCCGTATCCTATTCTTTTATGTGGTGACTTTAACGATCCTCCTTCATCTTTTACCTACAGGTATTTAACTCAAAAATTATCAGACTCTTTTGTTGATATGGGTAGTGGTAAAGGGGCAACTTATTCACGGAATATTTTTTCCTACAGAATTGATTATATTTTGCACTCATTTAATTTAAAATGTTTGAATTTTAATGTTCCTAAGGTTAATTACTCCGATCATTATCCTGTAATTGGTGAATATAGTTTTATAAATGAAAAATAAATGTGTTAGCTTTAAAGTATGAACGCTAGGTTAAAGTATATAATTGGTTTTATTGGATTGACTTTCTTAATTTTTGGAATGTGGTATTTTAGAGCCATAATTGCTTATGTATTAATTGCTGCTGCAATATCAATACTTGGGCAACCAATAGTTAAGCTACTTGAAAGTTTTAGATTTAGACAAAGAGTTTTGCCCCGTGGAATTTCAGCAGCAATTGCACTTGTTTTTTTGTGGTTTGTGTTAATTGCTTTTTTCAGAATTTTTATACCTCTAATTATTAATGAGGCAAATGTTCTTTCATCTATAAATGTAAATACACTTTATGCCAGTTTACAGCAGCCATTTTCTGAAATACAGGAGCTTTTTCAGCAATTAGGTTATTTTAAAGATGAGAGCTCGTTTAAGCAATTTATAACCAATAAAATTATGTCGGTATTAGATGTAAACTATGTATCGCATATTTTTTCAGGATTAACCTCCACTTTAGGGAATGTTTTAATTGCCTTTTTTTCTATTTCGTTCATCTCATTTTTCTTTTTAAAGGATGTATCACTCTTCTCAACCGGAGTTTTAATGTTCATACCTGATAATTACATTGAAGAAGTTAAGCATGTAATGTCGTCGGTAAGAGTTTTGTTAACAAGGTATTTAGGAGGTATTCTTATTGAAGTTGTATTAGTAATGCTACTTGTAACGCTTGGCTTATGGATAGTAGGTATTGGTTTTCAGCATGCATTAATATGTGGTTTAATTTCAGGTATTTTAAACGTAATACCTTATGTTGGACCATGGATAGGAGCTTCGTTTGGTGTGATTATAGGTGTTGCAACAAATATTGATTTGCCTTTTCAAACCGAATTATTGCCATTAATTGGATTTATGGTATTAGTTTTTATAATAGTTCAGATTATCGATAATGTTTTATTTCAGCCATTAATATATTCCAGTAGTGTAAATGCTCACCCATTAGAGATATTTCTTGTAATAATGATGGCTGGAAGCTTGGCTGGCATTGGAGGCATGGTATTGGCAATACCATTTTATACGGTTATGAGAGTTATAGCAAAAGAGTTTTTAAGTGGGTTTAAAGTCGTACAGAATCTTACAAGGAATATTTAAAATACTTTTGTTGTGTGGTTAATTTTTTTATGTTTGTAATGCTTAAGTAATTGTTAATACCTTTAAAGTAATTAATGCTAAATTGAAAGCTAAATGAAGAAGCTTTATATTTTAATCTGTGGTTTGCTGTATTTTTGTGCAAACGTTTTTTCTCAAGCTGACTTCTCGGTTAGTGGTAGTCCTTGTGTGGGTAATGAAATTACTTTTTCAGCTCAATCAAATTTAACTATAGACAGTTTGGTTTGGGAGTTTGGAAATGAAGATGTGATAAAAAATTCTGAAACACTTATTTATATTTATGACAGAGCAGGAGTTCATTCTGTAAAATTGACTGTGTGGCGTGGTTCTAAGGATTTTGAAAATACACAAGATATTTCCATATCCGAAAACCCCGTATGCAGTTTTGAAGTTGATACAGTACAATTCTCATCTTTTTCTAGAGTTTTTACAAATACTACAATATCGAACAATACCTTAGAAACATTTATTTGGCATTTTGGCGAGGGTGCATCCGTTACTATGGATACAAATATTGCCGAATACAAATATAGTGCAGAAGGTGATTATACTGTTTGGCATACTATAATTGATGAATATGGCTGTATAGATTCTATTTCTCAAATTGTAAACGTTAGTAATATTTATAATGTACCCAATGTATTTACACCAAATGGCGATGGTATAAACGATACATTTACGCCAACTGTAAATGGAGTTGATGAATTTGCTATTGAAATATTTAGCAGATGGGGCAATTTGGTTTTTAAGCGTGACAGAAGTAGCCATATAGTTTGGGATGGAACTATGCCAGACGGTTCAAAGGTTACACCAGGTACTTATTTTTATATAATAATAGCAAAAGATGCACAAAAGGTCTACGATCCAAAAACCGGATTTATTACTGTTTTATATGAAAATGGTAATTAATGTGTAGTAGCCAATTGAAAAGCTTTTTGAAGAAATATCATGCTATTATTTTTGGTAAACAACTATTTGTAATAGCATTAATTATGCTTGCCATTGGAATGCCTGTGGCACCTTTCTTAGTTGGTTTTTCGCAATTTTTAATTGTTTTTAATTGGCTGGTCGAGGGGCGCTTTTTTGAGAAGATTGCCACTTTTAAAAAAAGTAGAGCCTTGCATATTTTCCTCCTATTGTTTATTGTTCATTTAGTTTGGTTATTAAATACCTCAGATTTTAAATATGCTTTACACGATTTAAAAATAAAACTACCGCTGTTTATTTTGCCTATAATTGTTGCAACAAGCCATCCTTTAAGTAGACAACAACTAAAAAAAATATTGCTATTTTTTGCAGCTACAGTCGTAACTGGAACATTTATAAGTTTTGCAGTTTATTTAGGACTTCTAAATCATGAAGTAAAAGATATTAGAGATATTTCAATTTTTATTTCGCATATTCGATTTGGCTTAATGATTGTTTTCTCAATTGTTATATTATTATATTATTTAAGACATAATTATACGATAATTAGTATTGGAATTAAGCTTGTTTACCTATTCTCAATTCTATGGTTATTAATTTTTCTTATAGTATTACAATCGGCTACTAGTTGGATAGTTTTAATGCTGTTAACCTATTTTATCATAGTATTTTATTACAAGGAATTAAGTAGTAAAACCAGTAAAATATTTGCGTGGTTTTATATGCTTGGCATGCCCTTATTTGTTGCAGGTTTAATAGGAGTTGTATTAGTAAATTTCTATCACCTTAATAAAGTTGATTTTGATAATCTGCCAACGCACACAAATAATGGAGGCAAATATATACACCATGCAACACCTGGTATGACGGAAAATGGCAATTATATTTGGTTGTATATTTGTTATAATGAGATGAGAGAATCTTGGGGAAAATATAGTGATTTGCCTTTTGATGGAAAAGATGCTAAAGGCCAAACCCTAAAAATGACATTAATTAGATACTTAACCTCGAAAAATCTTACCAAGGATGCAGAAGGACTTTCAAAGTTGGACGAGCAAGATGTGAGAATGATAGAGGCTGGATATGCCAGTAATGTTTATAGAGTGAAATTTCCGCCTTATGTTAAAGTATACGAAATTGTGTGGGAACTTAATTATTACCTAAGGTTTGGCAACCCTAATGCCAAAACAGTATCTATGCGAATTGAGTTTATTAAAGCAGGAACAAATATTTTTAAAAATAATTTTCTTCTTGGAGTTGGTACTGGTGATGTAAAAAATGCTTTTGCCAATTATTATGAACAATCGCATTCAAAGCTAACCGATAATTATAGATTAAGAGCACATAATCAATACCTAACCTTTATGTTAACCTTTGGAATAATAGGCTTTTTAATTGTTGTTATTGCTTTTGTTAAACCAATTCTTCTTAACCAAGGGTGTAATTTCGCTTTAGTATTTTCGTTTTTAGTAATTGTATTAATAAGTATGCTAAACGAAGATACACTTGAAACCCAATCAGGAGTTACTTTTTTTGCATTCTTTTATTCTATTTTTATTCTAAGTAAAAAAAATGATTAAGCTTTCGGTTGTAATAATTACCTATAATGAAGAGATTAATATAACTCGTTGTATTGAGTCGGTAATTGATGTTGCTGATGAAATTTTAGTTGTTGATTCTTTTTCAAATGATAAAACAAAAGATATTTGTAAAAAATACAATGTCAGTTTTATTGAGAATGCTTTTGAGGGGCATATTGAACAAAAGAACTTTGCAGCACTAAAGGCTAATTACAATCATGTTCTTTCGATTGATGCAGACGAGGCTCTTTCTGTTGAGTTAAAGGATGAAATATTAAAAGTCAAGAATGATTTTAACGCTCATGGCTACTATGTGAATCGCTTATCTAGCTATTGTGGTAAATGGATACATCATTGTGGTTGGTATCCGGATAAGAAACTAAGATTATGGGATAAAACAAAGGGAGAATGGGGAGGTGAGAATCCTCACGACAAGTATATAATGCAAGAAGGTAGTAAAACTAAAAAGCTTAAAGGAGATTTACTCCATTATACTTTTCATACTATTGAGCAGCACTTAGATACTATAAATAAGTTCTCATCGATTGCCGCTGAAATGAGGTTTAAAAAGGGAAAAAAAACAGGATTATTTAGAATACTTTTGAAACCGTGTACTAAATTTATTAGTATGTATTTTTTCAAACTAGGATTTTTAGATGGGTATTATGGATATATCGTTTGTAAAAATTCGGCTCATTCAGCTTTTTTGAAAGAGATTAAACTAAAACAGCTTTATAAAATATAACAGTGAAAGTAATTTTTTTTAATAGTTGTAGAAATTGGGGTGGTGGTGAAAAATGGCACTACGAAATGGCTCAAGGAATCCTAAAGCGCGGGTTTAATGTGTCGGCAATGGCATATCCAAAATCGAAATTATTTATTGAATTTTCTTCTTTAAAGTTGGCTGTTAATAAGGTGAAAATTAGTTCAACCTCATTTTTAAACCCAATTATTTTTTTTAAAATATATAAATTAATAAAAAAGCAGAATGCTAATTGTATTATATTAAACCTACCCGCCGATGTTAAAGTGGCTGGTATTGCGGCAAAATTAGCTGGAGTAAAAACTATTATATACCGGCGAGGAAGTGCAATACCTATTAGTAACAGCTTTAGTAATAGGTTTTTGTTTAAAAGAATAATTACTAATGTTTTGGTAAATTCAAATGAAACTGCCAAAACAGTATTAGCCAATAATAAACATCTTTTCCCCTCATCAAATATTAAGAAAATATATAATGGTATTAGCATTGAATATTTTGAGATGTTAAACTATAAGCCTGTATATATCAAAGAAAATAATGAAATTGTAATTGGAAATTTAGCTCGATTAAGTAAGCAAAAAGGTCAATTTTATTTTATCAACATTGCTAAAAGGCTTAAAGAGGAAGGTGTAAGATTTAAAATTTTAATTGGTGGTGATGGTGAGTTAGAGAAAGAATTAAAAAGAAAAGTAAATGAGGCTAAGTTAAATAATGAGATTTTATTCTTAGGATTTATTGATAACTCAAAGGATTTCATGAGTAGTATTGATATTTTTGTTTTTCCTTCGATTTGGGAAGGGTTTGGTTTTTCGTTAGTGGAGGCAAAACTGATGAAAAAACCAATTGTAGCATTTAACATTAGTAGTAATCCTGAAGTAGTTCGTAATAATATTGATGGTTTTTTAGTAGAGCCTTTTAATGAGGAGGAACTTCATAATTCGATTATATGCCTCGCAAAGGATAAGGATAAAAGAGTTAGAATGGGAGAGGAAGGATATAAAGATGTATTGCTAAGATTTAATAAAGAAAAAACAATTGATAGATTGATTAATTATTTATACGATTTAAAGTAATAGAATAATATAGTTTAGTTCAAAAATGTATTTAATTTTATATTTTTGCGCTAGTAAAATAGATATTGAAATATGGATAATAATAGAGAAATAAAGCCAATAGCAATACCTGGAATTCATGCTAGATTGTATGACTATTTGATGGAATTGTTGCCTAAATTTGAACAGCCTAAAATTCTAGATATCGGTGCTGGTCATGGTTACTTGGTTAAAAAACTTCACGAAGCAGGATATGATATTATGGCTAGTGATTTATTTCCTGAGTATTTTTACTATGACAAAATTGAGTGTCAACAAGCCGATATTACTAAAATATTGCCTTTTAATGACAATTCTTTTGATGTAATACTTGCCGTAGAATTAATGGAGCATGTTCATGATCATGAGGTATTTTTTAAAGAGGCAAATCGCATTCTAAAAAAAGATGGGATGTTACTTTTTACTACACCAAATATTTTATCTCTAAAATCGAGAATGCGCTTTTTGTATTCTGGTTTCTATTATTCTTTTGGACCGCTTGATCACCAAGTGAATGACGGTCTTCAGCATAAAGGTTCATTAACTATAGATCAATATAGAAATTTGTCAATACTTTCAGGTTTTTCATCTTTTAATGTTTCTATTGATAAAAGACAGAGCACATCTATGTGGCTTTCTTTTCTTATACCCATAATGAAGTTATACTGCTATTTAAAGAAGATAGATTATAATGTTCATAATCAATTTGACTATTTAACAGGTAGGGTGCTGTTTGCTAAGCTCGTAAAATAGCTTTAGTCTCTTATGCATAAAACAGTTATTCTGCTGAAATGCAAATGGTTGTTTTGTGTATATCTATAATAGAAAAAACTAGCCTATTTGAGAATTGAATTATTCAGGATAAAATCCCCTTACCCTCTCTTAATATTTCAAATTCCTCTGTGCTACAATCAACAATGGTTGATGCTTCATTATCGCCATATCCACCATCAATAACAATATCTACTAAGTTGCTATATTTCTCATGAATTAATTCCGGATCTGTTGTATATTCAATAATATCGTCTTCATCGTGAATTGACGATGACATAATTGGGTTACCTAATTCCTTTACAATTTCTAAAATAATTGGGTTGTTGGGGACGCGAATTCCCACAGTCTTCTTTTTCGATTTAAATATTTTTGGTACGTTGCTATTGGCTTCTAGGATAAAAGTAAAAGGGCCAGGTAAATTATGCTTCATTAGTCTAAAAGCATCATTTGAAACATGCTTTGTAAAGTCGGACATGTGGCTTAAGTCATGGCAAATAAATGAGAAATTAGCTTTTTGTAAGTTTATTCCTCGAATTTGAGCTACCCTACTTACTGCCTTTGGTTGATTTATATCGCAACCTATTCCATACACAGTATCTGTAGGATATATAATTACACCACCATTACGTAGTATGTCAACAATCTTTTGTATTTCACGGGGGTTCGGATTCTCAGGGTATATCTTTACTAGCATTGTTTAGTTATTTACTTTATGATAATCGTCTAAAAATTGTTTTAAGCCTGCTTGGGTAAGCGGATGGTTTAATAGGGCTAGTATTGTTTCCAGCGGAATTGTAGCAATGTGTACTCCCAATTCAATACATTTAGCAATATGCAAGGTGCTACGAAGCGAGGCTGCAATCACTTGAGTGCTAAAATTATAATAAGAAAACATGTTTACTATTTGTCCAACTAGCTTAGTTCCATCTTGCGAAATATCATCTAAGCGTCCCACAAATGGTGATACATAAGAGGCTCCTGCTTTTGCCGCTAATAAAGCTTGTCCGGGTGTGAATATTAGTGTGCAATTAGTTTTTATGCCTTTTGCCGATAAGTATTTAATGGCCTTTATTCCATCTTTGATAACAGGAATTTTTACAACAATATTTTTATGTAGCGATGCCAATTTTTCTCCTTCCTCAATCATTCCTTTGTAATTAGTTGAAATAACCTCAGCACTTACAGGTCCATCAACTAAGTTGCAAATATCCATATAGCGTTTGTAAATATTATCTTCGCCAATTAATCCCTCTTTAGCAATTAGCGATGGGTTTGTGGTAATGCCATCAATTACACCATATTCTATGGCTTCTTTAATTTTATTTAAGTCGGGAGTGTCTAAAAAAAACTTCATATATTATTTATTTGCTGAATTGTAAATATAATTATTTTACGCAGATTCTATTGGATGGTTCAATATACTTGTTGTTTTTCTTAAATATGCAAGTCACGGTGTGAGTTGCCTGTCTGTTTAGCAGGCAGGTTTCAATATATTTTTACTCACAAATATAAAATGATTAAAAAAAGTTAGTGATAACGCTGCGCTAAATTGTCACTTTTCATCATGTAATTGCAAAGCACTCATGAACACCATTGAAAATTATTATTAATGCGAATAAAAGTGAAAGAAGATAGATGTTTAAAAAGAAAAATTCAGATGATATTATTAGAATTAATTTGGTTACCCACAAAATTGGTAGTACCATTATTAATAATAAAAAAGGAGCACTTGAATTTTCAAATGCTCCTTTTTTGTATGTCAAAAAATGTATTTCTACTTTTTTATTTCTTTCGAATATAGTTCTACTATTTTGAGAATGGTTTCTACAGCTTTTTCCATTGATTGTACTGGTATGTATTCAAATCGACTATGGTAATTATGCCCACCCGAGAAAATGTTGGGTGTTGGTAATCCCATATACGATAAGCGTGCTCCGTCGGTACCTCCTCTAATTGGTTTAATAAGAGGTTTAACACCAACTAGCTCCATGGCTTTTTTTGCTTTTTCTACAATATGATAATGAGGTTCAATCATTTTTTTCATATTGTAGTATTGATCCGTAATTTCTAGCGTAATGTAATTACTACCATATTCTTTATTGAGATCAGAGACAAGTTCTCCAATTCGCTTCTTTTTTTGATTGAATTTGTCAAAATCATGATCGCGAATAAGCATTTCGGCTTGTGAATATTCAACATTCCCAGAAAATTCTAAAACATGAAAAAAGCCTTGGTATCCTTCTGTATATCGTGGAGTTTCAGAAATAGGCAACGATCCTATAACTCTATTCAAGATTAATGTAGCATTAACCATTTTGTTTTTTGCCTCGCCAGGGTGAACATTCTTTCCTTTAACGGTAAATTTAGCATGCGCCGCATTAAAGTTTTCGTACTCCAGTTCGCCAATCCCACCTCCATCTATAGTGTAGGCAAAATCAGCTCCAAATTTCTTTACATCGAATAAATTTGCACCTTTACCTATTTCTTCATCGGGTGTAAAGGCTATTTTAATTACACCATGTTTAATTTCGGGATTATCAGTAAGTATTTCCGCCATTTGCATAATTTCAGCAATGCCGGCTTTATCATCAGCTCCTAAAAGAGTTTTACCGTCAGTAGTTATTAAGTCTTGACCAACGTATTTTTTTAATTCAGGAAAATCGCTTGGTGACAAAACAATGTTGTTTTCAAGATCAAGAATAATATCTTTACCAGAATAATCTTTAATTACAATTGGTCTTACGTTTTCAGCAGACATGTCAGGACTTGTGTCCAAGTGTGCAATAAATGCTATAGTTGGCACCTTTTCTTTTATATTTGATGGAATAGTAGCGTATAAGTAACCATTTTCATCAAACTCTGTTTTAATATAATCCATTTGTTCAAGTTCATCTTTTAGAACTTTCGCCAAATTAAATTGCTTATTGGTGCTCGGACAAGTGGTTGAATGTTCATCCGATTGAGTATCAATTTTGGCGTATCTGATAAAACGCTCTACTAATTGGTTCATATTATAAGTCTATAGTATATTTTTTAAGTTCTTTATTTAGTAACTTCTCGTTGCCCGAAATGGTATTTAGTAGCTCATGAAATTTCGGTCCGTGATTCTTATGCACTGTATGGCATAATTCGTGCAAAACTACAAAATCTGACAAATGTTCAGGCAAACGCATTAAATGCAAATTTAAATTTATATTATCAGATGCCGAACAACTGCCCCACCTTGATTTTAAATTCTTTATAAAAATCTTATTGTATTTAAAACCAAAAGTACTTGCATAATGTTCAATTTGTTTCGTTAAGTGCTGTTTAGCTTCTTTTCGTAATGTTTCAATAATAAAGTTTTTTATTAAAAGTTGGTATTTTTCATTATTGATATTTGTTTCGTTAGGGAAAATTAAAGTAATTATATCATTAGTGTTGCTTACTTTAAGTTTATTTCCTTCGCATTTAAATTGAATGCTTTTGTATCTGGTTTTAAAATTATTTTGTTCGTTATATAATGCTGGCAACTTTTTGTTCTTGCTTAGCTTATTCAAATGTGTTATAATCCAATCCTCTTTTTCTAATGCAAATCGAAAACCCATGCTATAAGTCATAAGCTTTGGTATTACAACTTTTGGGGGTTGCCCTGCCTTTAGCTTTAATGTGATACGATTAGTTTGATGGTGTTTGGTAATTATTATATCGCCAACAGATGGAATGTTGTATGTTTTGGATTTCATGGTTTTTCCAATAAAAAACGGGTAAGCGACTTATATCGCACCGCTCAACCACCTACCCTTGCTTTCTTCCGAACCTGGGGGATTTCAGTAGGAGCTGGTCGTATAAGACTTACCCGCGCACAAAAGTAGTAATATTTCAAAACCCTACAAAAATTTGAAGACTTTTTATGTGAAAATTTACAAAGTGCATAAAATCAGACAAATACAATAGGTCATTGTTTTGATTTGAGTGTAAGTTACTTATTATCAGTGTGTGTTTGTTTTGGAATGAAAAATAGGGCAATTCTAATTATTCCGCACAAAAAAAGTATATTTGCCAAAATAGATTTTGAGAATGACTGAACGTAAAGAAAATATCTTGTTAAAAGCTACAATGACATATGGTTTGTATATGGGTGTAGCGTTCTCTTTAGTAGTATTGTTTGTTAATTTTACTGGCTTTACGCACAAGCCAGGTGATTTTTCAAGTTTGGTTAATTCGATAATTATGGTTTTGGCTATGTTGTATTTTGGAAAGCAATATAAAGAGCATTATTCTAATAATAATTTACCCTATAAACAAGCTTTTCGTTTTACGGTTCTTTTGAGTGTATTTTCGGCAATAATATTTGCATTTTTTTCGTATTTGTATTATGCTATAATTGAACCCGATGCTCTTTTTGAGTATATTAAGCAAACCGAAGAGGTGTTTAAACAATTCCCTGGTTTTGCAATGGGTAACGAGAATGTATTAAATATGATAACACCTGGCTTTATGGCTTTTACCGTAGGCTTTAATCAGATTTTATTTGGTGTTTTTGCAGGTTTGGTAGTCGCAATATTTATTAGAACACCTGTAATTTTGAGTAACAATAATTTGGAGAAATAAATTTCAGATATATGGGAGGTATTCCATATTTGCAAATAAATTATTAACAGATGAATTTAAGTATTGTAATTCCATTATATAACGAAGAAGAATCGCTAAGTGAACTAGTGGCTTGGATTGCTAAGGTAATGTATGAAAAGAGCTACACTTACGAAATTATACTTATTGATGATGGGAGTAGTGATAATTCATGGAAAGAAATAGAATTACTTTCTCAAGAATATGGTGCTGTTAGAGGATTGAAATTCAGACGCAATTATGGTAAATCGGCCGCATTATATTGTGGCTTTGAGGCTGCCGAAGGTGATGTAGTTATTACAATGGATGCAGACTTGCAAGATAACCCTGAAGAAATTCCAGGTTTATTTGATATGATTACAAATGAAAAGTATGATCTTGTTTCGGGTTGGAAAAAGAAGCGATTTGATCCATTATTTTCTAAAAATTTACCTAGCAAATTCTATAACTGGACCGCACGTAGAATGAGTGGTATTAAGTTACACGACTTTAATTGTGGTATTAAGGCATATAGAAAAGAAGTAATTAAAAGCATAGAGGTTTATGGCGATATGCACCGTTATATACCTGTTTTAGCAAAATGGGCTGGTTATACTAAAATAGGAGAGAAGGTTGTTCAGCACCAAGAACGTAAATATGGAGTAACAAAATTTGGATTGGAGCGGTTTATTCGCGGTCCACTTGATTTATTGTCTGTAATATTCATTTCTAAATTTGGAAAGAAACCTATGCATTTGTTCGGTTCTATGGGAATGTTTGTATTCTTAGTTGGTTTTGTAGCCGCAATTGTTGTTGGTTCGCATAAACTAATTGCTTTGTCTAAAGGTTTAGATACAATACTAGTTACTGAAAGCCCATACTTTTATTTGTCAATAGCTAGTATGATAATTGGTACTCAAATGTTTTTAAGTGGTTTTATTGGTGAACTGATTGCAAGAAGCTCTTCTGACCGAAATAAATATTTGGTAGATAAAGAGATTTAGACTTTAGAAGTTAGATTTTAGAGACTAGACTTAGGGTTCACTCAAAAATATCTTTTCAATAAATTTTAATGGTATACCTGTTTACACTAAAGGCGTGGCAGTGTCATTAAAATAATGTAAGTGTTTAGAAATTAGGTAAACTATTAGTATTAAGACTCAAACAACTCAGGCAATTCGCTATTTGCTTTCGAGTAATCCTCGGGTATTCCTATGTCGATAAAATAACCCTTGCAAATATGAGCATGTACATTAAGTTTATTAATGCTTTTTTCCATAATATCCTGCTCGAACGAGAATTTTTCGCCAGCTTGGTATGTTGTAAATAATTGCTTTGTTATTATATAAACACCGCCATTAATATATCCTTTTTTCACTTCTTTTTTCTCGTTAAACAGGGTGATTTTGTTGTACTTATTAAACTCAACAGTACCATAGCGATCGAAATTTATCATCTCTTTTAACGATAATGTTAAGTTGGCATTGTTAGCTTGATGTTGGTTGTTTAATTCTTTTAAATTAACATCGAAAAAAGTATCGCCATTAAGCAAAAAGCAATTATCATTTTTTATCAGGTCAAGAGCATTTGCAATTCCACCACCAGTACCCAATGGTTCATGTTCAATTGCATACAATAAATTTAATGTTTTGTATTTACTCCCAAAATGCTGTTTAATTACTTCGTGCTTGTATCCCACAGCAAGTACAGCATGAGTAACAGAATGATTTATTAAATAATCGAATAAATACTGAATAAACGGAGTGTCATTTATTGGAGCCATAGGTTTTGGTATGTCATCTATAACTCCCTTAAGCCTGGTGCCTAATCCACCGGCAAGTATTATTGCTTCTTTAATCATTTCTTGTAAATAATCCGCTTTCTACTAATTCGCAAAAAGCATGTCCAAGCATAATGTGTGATTCCTGTATTCGTGGAGTATCTGTTGATGGTACATTTAGTAAGAAGTCAGCCAAGTCTTTCATTTCCCCTCCCGATTCGCCAGTCATACAGACAGTTAGCATGTTCTTTTCTTTGGCGACTTTCATTGCTCTAACAATATTCTCGGAATTACCCGATGTTGAAATGCCAATTATTACATCGCCTGGTTTACCAACACCATTCACATATCTTGAATATATATCGTTATAAGAATAGTCGTTGGCTACCGCTGTTACGTATGATGAATTTACATGCAAAGCTTCAGCTTCTAATGGAGCACGGTCGAAATAAAACCGACCGGAAAGTTCAGCGGCTAAATGCTGAGCATCAGCAGCACTGCCTCCATTTCCACAAAATAGTACTTTACCACCCTTTTTGTAACATGAAATAATTGCCTTTGCAATATCGTTTACTGCTTGTATAAGCTGCTTGTCTTCTAATATAGCCTGTTTAGTATCGACAGAGCTTTTTATTATATCTTTAATTCTTGATTCACTCATTATTTATCTAATTTGTTCCCAACATTGTGGTTTTTATTTTCCGTATCGTGCTACTAACAATAGTTCGTTAAGTTTTTATATATAGTTTATAATGAGAGCGTTGTACAAAATTTAGAATTCTTGCTAACATGCATATTGTCAGCGTGTTATTTTTTGTCTCACTACTCACTACCTGCCCGAATTGTTCAGCCTGCCTGTCTGCCGCCAAGGTTTACCTTCAGGCAGGTCTCAAATTCTAACGTACTATTAACTAAATAACTATCCTTTTCTTTAATTGGTACCTTACACTGCTTAATGCAAGTACGTTTATTTTTAACGCAATTATACGAATATACTTTCTAAATATCTATAAAAGATGTCTATTCTGCAGTCCACGATTGTAGTCCGGTTGTAACAAATTCGTACCTTTTAACTTGTCCGCCATTTTTATTTAACATATTTATCACACTATGTCTTGCATTTCCAGGGCAATAAAAGAACATAAAGCCACCTCCACCAGCACCTGAAATTTTACCACCATTGGCGCCGGCGTTAATTGCATTTGTGTATAGAGTATCAATTTGCAGATTCGTTATATTTGCTGCCATTTGCTTCTTCTGCTGCCAACCAAAGTCTAATATTTGTCCAATTTTGCTAAGTTCTCCTTTTAAAAGAGCTTCTTTCATAATTACAGCTTGCTGCTTTATTTTATGCATAGCTTCAATTGAATTGGATTTATTGTTGGTGACATTCTGCCTTTGAGCTTCAATTATTTGTGCCGAAACTCTACTGGTACCTGTGTAGTAAAGCACAAGATTATAAGCTAATTCATTTAGTATATTTGGTTTTATTCTAAGCGGATTTACAATTACTTTATCATTGTCATAGAATTCCATGAAGTTTACACCTCCAAATGCAGCAGCGTATTGGTCTTGTTTTCCACCAGCCATATCTAAATCAATTCTTTCAATTTCGTAGGCTAAATGCGCCATGTCATATTCACCTAGTGGTAGTTTTAACCATTCGGCAAAAGCTCCAAGCACTGCAGTTACTAATGTTGATGATGTTCCTAACCCTGATCCTGGAGGGGCATCTACATAAGTAGTTAATGTAAATGAGAGAGCTTTTTGAGTAAAATCTTTAACTACTCTATTGTATATTCCTTTAAAAAGGTCAAGATTTCCATCAATAGATAAAACAGGTTCACTATCATATTCAAAACGTTCTCCTTTATCTACGGCATGTAATACTATTTTACCATCATTGCGTGGTTCAATAGTTGCATAGGCATACATATTTATAGTAGCATTTAAAATGGCACCACCATGCAGGTCAGAGAACGGAGATACATCGGAACCGCCACCGGCTAATCCAAGTCGGAGAGGTGCTTTACTTCTTATTAGCATCGTTACTAAGTGTTTTGTATAATTCGTAAATGGTGTTGGTCATGGTTGCCCATTCGTATTTCTTTTTTTCTTGTACTATGTTTTTGGCAAAATAATCTGTTCTGTTATTTTCAAAAAAATCGAGAAGTTTTTCTGCAATTGCTGAAGGTTCAGGTTCAACTACATAACCTACTTTATTATCGGGAATTATTTCGGCAAGTCCACCAACATTTGTTACCAGCATTGGTTTCTCAAAATGATATCCTATTTGAGTAACGCCGCTCTGTGTGGCACTTTTGTACGGCTGTGCAATAATATCGGCTGCACCAAAATATATACCAACCTCAGGGTCAGGAATAAACCTATTGTGTAGTTCTATATGTTCAGCAATGTTTAATTCATTAATTAAGGCTGTGTATTTTTCTTGGTCGGAGTAAAATTCCCCTGCAACAATAAGTTTAATTTTCTTGTTACGAAAGCGTTCATCGGCAAATGCTTTTATTAATAAATCGAGACCTTTATAGTCGCGAATAAGACCAAAAAACAGAATGTGTTTATATTCAGAATCAAGTTTTAATTTTTCGATAGCCACCTCTCTATCAATTTTTTCTCCAAAATTGTCGTAAAGTGGATGAGGACAGAATAGACGAGGTTTATTTTTGTCAAAAATATTTAAATCATTAAGCACGCTTTCCGACATTCCAATAAATGCATCTACACTTTTCGAAAAATATTTTGAAAAGCTTTTATCGCCAATACGTTTCTCATGTGGGATAATATTGTCGAGTATAGCTATAACTTTAGTATGCTTGTTTTTTCTGGCTATTCTGGCAATAGTTCCAAAACAGGGTGCCATAAATGGCAGCCAATACTTAATTATTAAAATATCGGGTTTAAGTTTTTTTATTTTTTTGCCAATTTTAATCCAATTAAGCGGATTTATTGAATTTACAGAAGCATCTATGTCTAAGTGTGATGGAGCCTGCCAATCGGCGTATTGTGTTTTTCCAGGAAAAAGAAAACCTGGATACTGAAGTTTAAATGTTTGAATATTTACATTGTTTCCTTCTTCTTGAAAGGCTTTTGCTAAACGCTCGTTATATACGGCAAGTCCTCCTCTAAAAGGGAATGCTGTTCCAAGAATTATAATGTTTTTTGCCAAGACAACTGTTTTTTATTAAGCCATAAAAGTAAAAAATTATAATGGAACACAGATTTTTTTATGGCAGTGTTTTTTTTACTTTGCTATTTTGATTCAATGTATTTAATAATTTCCTCTTTGTTTTCCCTATTGAACCATTTAATAGTATCATCGCGATGAAACCATGAATATTGTCGCTTGGCATATCTACGAGAGTTTCGTTTTATTAATCGTATAGCCTCATCAAGGTCGTATTCGTTATCAAAATGGCTGAATAACTCTTTGTAGCCAACTGTATTTAACGAATTCAGATTTTTGTAGGAATGAAATTTCCTGGCTTCTTCAATTAAGCCAGCTTCAAGCATTAGGTCAACTCTTAAATTAATTCGTTCGTAAAGCTTTTCGCGATCCATTGTTAAGCCAATTTGCTTTATATTAAAGGGGCGCTCTTTTTTTTCTGCTACTCTTAATGAAGAATAGGTTTGCCCAGTCATTTCATATACTTCAAGAGCTTTTAGTAATCGCTTGCTATTATTTATATCTGCCTCTTCGTAATATTTAGGGTCAACTTTTTTTAATTCATTTTGCAAACTTTCAATACCTTCTGTTTCCAATTTTTTAAGTAGTTGCGCTCGCACATTTGGGTCTATAGTAGGAAGCTCATCAATACCTTTTACAACTGCATTAACATACAAGCCTGAACCACCAGTCATTACTGCGTAGTTGTTGTGTTTAAATAGTGTTTCAAGTAAATTTATAGTTTGATTCTCAAATTCACTGGCATTATAATAATCGTGAATAGATAAGTTGCCAATGAAGTGATGCTTTACTTTTTCAAGTTGTAGAGGCTCAGGTACGGCTGTGCCAATTTTAAGTTCTCGATACATTTGACGAGAGTCGCAGGAAATTATTTCAGAATTAAGATGTTGTGCAATTTCTATGCTCAAGTCGGTTTTTCCAATGCCGGTAGGGCCTATAATTACAACCAGTGTTTTTTTTGACATTGTAATTAATATAGGTCAGTGTCAAGGTCATCAATGTTTTCATCTATAAACTCGGGCTCATCAAAGTCTTCGGAGTAAAGGTCGTCAATTAGTGAAATATCGTCTGTGTTATCTTCTTGTATTTGGATAGGAATTACTCCATCAAGCTTTGAAATAGAGGGTAGTTTAATTGGTGATTCATGATCTATTGTTCTTGAAATGCTACCAAAAAATAAGCGTTCAGCAAAAAAATCAAATACATAAAGTAAGCGTTCGTTTTTCTCAGTAAATAATTCTTCTATTTTTGTTTCGGTCATAATTTTAACATCATTATCACCACCCATATCAATTAAAGTAACCTCTTCGTGTTTTTCCCAATTTTCGTTCGATTTAAAAAAAGAAGCTAATTGATTTGAGTCATAATTAAGGGCTTTTTGAATTGCAATATGTAGCTCTTCAAAAGTTTGATCGTGGTTTATATTTACATCACAAATAAAATCCTCCTCTTCGTCAGATATAAACCGAAATGTTATTATCATTTTTATTATTTTAAATTCAGTAAAAAGTTTATTGTGTCAATATTATCGGCATAATCAGTCAATTCTGGTTTTTGAGCCATTCCAAAGCTATACGTATTAAACGAATATTTTGTTTTACTAACAATGCATTGAATTTTATGTTTGTTAGCAATGATATGATTTTGTAAATCACTGTCGCTTTTGTAATACTTATAATGTATTGTTCCAATGGGCGAAGTCATCGAATTATTTTCTGTAAGTAAACAAAAGTTATTGTCGTAAAATGGAGTGTTGTTCATTGATAATAGTGTTTTCTGATACTGGTAATTATTAGCATATTTATGATGGTTAATAATGCCAGCGAACGATTCAATTCCTCTAAAAAAGTTTCCTAAATCAAATCCTTCAGGAATAAGTAAGTAAGAGACATTCCTACAACCTAAGCCAAAGTATGTAAATATATCTTCACCCAATTTTTCAAAATCTTCATTCGTATTGTCCGATTGAATAATCGCAATAGAATTTCTGTTTTTTCGAATAATGTTAGGATATTTTCCAAAATAATAGTCAAAATATCTTGAACTATTATCGCTACCAGTAGCAATAATTGCATCAATGTTTTTTAACGATGCGTTAGTAAAACTTATTAACTCTGAATAGATAGGGTTAATTTTTACTAGTAATTCTTTTACTATTGTATAAAGAATTTCGTCTTTGTGTGAAAGTTTGGCTAATACTTTGTTTCCGGTTAAAAGAACGCATAAAATATCATGAAATCCAACCAATGGAATATTTCCAGCCAATACCAAACCAATAGTTTTTTGCGATATGGGTTTGCTTATATTATACTGGGCTAACCAGTTATTTAAGTTTTTTGAACTAAGTAGATTCCCTAATTCCTTAAAAGTATATTTTATTGACTCTTGTGTAAACCAGCGGTTTTTTGCCTCAGCTAATTCCAACCTTGGTTCTTGAGTGTTTGAATTGGCTATATTTTTAAAAGCTAAGCCTAACTCAACTAAATTCGATATGTGCTTTTGAGTTTCCATTACTAAAATTTTTTCAAAAATAATGCCTGTTATTGGCTTAAACCAGAAACAGGCGTTATTTATTTTTATGAGGGTGATTTTTTTACATCATTTCCCAAGGCATTGTTTTAAGCAATGTTCCGAAAGCGAATCCTAATACGGAAAGTTTTATTAAAAATCCAATAAACATTATACCACTTAAGCAAATTCCTATAATGGCACAAACTCTGCCAGATTTAGCATTTTTATAGGATTTCTCAGTGAATTTCTCAGGGTTATCAGAATATTCTTTAATAGCGTTATTGCCTAGAACTAATGCTATTATCCCTAGAGTTACTCCAACTAATCCCCCTATACAACAAAATCCTACAATGCTAATAATACCCATTGCTAATACTCCGCTTGAGTTTGGTAGTTGTATTTGTTCTAGGTTTTGAACTTGTTCCGTTGAGGGGTTTTCAATTTCCATGATAGTTTTAGTTAAGAGTTAATTTGTATAAAAAGTTGAATACTATAATTGTAGATGTAGATATGAAAAGTATTTTTGTAATATAAGCACCGTGATTAAATTTAAATTTTAAGTGTAGTGCTAAAAAACAGAATGTTGCTAATAAAGGCAGAAGTGCTGGATAAAGCTTAGTGCTTTCAATTAAGTTGCCTTTTAAAAGTTCAATTACAGCTCGTTGAAAACCACATCCTAAGCAATCAAAGCCGAAGTTTTTTTTGTAAAAGCAAGGTCTACTATTATTCTCTAACCAAGCAACTAAATTGGAAAGAAGAGTAAATTCTAATAGAATTAATGATTGCACGAAAAATTATTGTTTTTTAATAGATTCAAGTTCATTCTCTAATTCTTTTTGATTCGTAATATCAAGCACTAAATCAATAGCTTTTGCAAAATTACCGTCGTCCCCTTTAAAAGGAGTTAATGTATGTTTGAACCAAAATTCAGATTCTTGTGTTAAAAAGTTTGTGGTTATTGATCCACTTTCCCCTAAGTGTAGACCAGACCAAACCTGAACATATTCATTTTCGTTAGTAGCAGCAAACATCTCTTGAAAGGATTTGCCAATTAATGCCGACGATTGTATTTTTAGTTTATTTAATAGATTGTCGTTTACTGTTATTATTATTCCATTTCTGTCTACCTCAAGAGTTCCAATTGCATTATTTATAGCAGAAATATTATTGCTCATTTCTTTTTCGCGTCTTGCAGCCTCCTCTTGGGTAGCCTGAAGCTCTTCCATGTTTTGTCTTAACTCTTCCTCTTGTGCAGAAAGTTCATCACTTCTCATTTTCGACTCATCTAAAAGGTGTTTTGTTTGCTCGTTAGTACGAACATTTAAAATTGTAGATGCAATGTTTTCTCCAAGAGAGGTTAAAAAGTCTATTTGATACTCTGGTATATTGCTAAAAGAGGCTATTTCAATAACACCCATTACTATTTCATTTATTGCTAAGGGTACAAGCAGCAAGCATTTAGGTTCAGCTGTTCCTAATCCTGATTTAATGTTTATGTAATTATTTGGAATTTCTTTTAAATAGATAGGCAATTGTTCGTATGCACAGCGGCCTACTAAACTTTCATTTATCTCAAAATTCTTTTTCAGAAATTTTTCTCGTTCATAGGCAATAGCCGTTTTCATTTCTAAAAATGAAGCATCGCCATCCTTTTCGTTTAAAATATACATGGCACCTTGATTAACATCAAGGTAGTCCACTACGTTTATCATTATGTTTTTTGCCAAACTATCCATATTAGCAGAGTTCTGTCTTAATATATCTCCAAAGTCAGCTAATCCTTTTGTAGTCCAGTTTCTAATTTTGTCTCTTTCTGTTCTTTTCTTAGAATCTTCATCCGAATTTTTTAGGTTTTCACGCATTTCAAGCAATGTATTTCCTAATGCATCCTTTTCGCCAAGTGATTCAAATTCGGAATTGTAATTACCAGTTCCTAAGTCTACTGCAAAATCAGATGTTTTCTGAATGTTTTCAATATATCCATTTAGTGCATCGCCCATGTCGCCAATTTCGTCATTATTAGTTACAAGCTTGTTTTTTGGAAGGTTTCCATTGGTCATGGCTATCAGAAATTCTTTTAGCTTGTAAACGGGTAGTACTATACTTCGTGTAGAAATAAAACCGACAGCAATAACAAAAATAGATAATACTAGAATTGCAATAATAACAAATTTTTGAAACCAACTAAACGACATAGCCATCTCATGCTTAGCTTCTGCCGATTTGTTAACCATTGTTTTTTCGAGCTTATTGATGCGTTTTAGAATAGCTTTCGTATACTCAAAAACCAAGCCTCCTTTTTCTACCATTTGAGTTGCTTCAAAGAAAATCATCATGTCCTCATAGCTGTCAAAAGAATTCAGGCTTTCTATTATTGTAGAGTGGTGTAAAAAAAGAGTATCGCTTATAGTCGTGAAAATTAAGTTTATTTCAACTTGGTATATCGAATCCCAATTTTGCGAAATGGTTTCTAACTCTGTTTTTAATGTTGGGAATTCGAATTCATGAATATCACTAAGCCTCTTTTTGTCAGGTGTTTCTGATTGTTTTTCAATGAAAACCCAATTTTTAGTCAATATTTGAGAACTGTTTATTAAATCGTTCAAATCTTGTAATTTATTTACCGAGGGGTCATATATTTCAAGTATTTCCTTGTTAAGAGTTAGGTTTTCGTTTAAGGTAGAGTAAGTGTAAAGCCCATTTATTAGAGTGGCAAGAATTAATATCCCAAATCCTAAAATAAGTTTGTTTGCTATGGTAAATCTGGCTTTCATTATATTTAATTTAATATTATTTATATATCGTTAGATTTTAAACCTGCTTTGGCGTCAGGCAGGTGTTAGATAAAAATATAAATATTTGAATATCATATCTTTAGTTAAACTCTCAGTAATTTTATACTCGCCTGATATTCAATGTATTATAAAAATACAACGAACTATTAATTATAATACAAGGTTATAAATATACGAAGCAAAACTATAATCTCAAACTTGAAAGCGAATTATAAATTTTTAAGTATAGCATGTAAGCATTCCTAATAAAGGAATTGTGTCTTAATGTTTTTGTATTCAATTAATTGTGAATTGTAATTGCTTTATTGAAATAATGCCAATTTAAGTTAGTTATTTTCAAAATGTACTGATGTAACCTATGTGAATCTTTCCCGATTTTATTTCAACTGGGCTGGAATTTAGTTTTCCTAATGCATAAGAAAGTGATAGCATGCCTGCTTTTGTTGAAAGAGCTAACCCTAAACCAATGGCCTGTCTATAGTCATTTAGTTTTGAATTGAATAAACCAAAATCATAAAATGCATTTATGTATGAGTTGTTGTTTAATAGCAGTCTATATTCAATGCTACTGATGTTAAATGACTTGCTGAAAATACTATTTTCATTAAATCCTCGCATAGTTTTTATACCTCCTATTTGAAAATATTCATTTATACTAACAGAATCGTTAGTGATTATTCCTGTTTGATTTCTAATTACAAAGTTACCTAACCAAATAGGAATAAAAGCATAAATATCTAATTCGTAATTAGCTATTAAACTCTCGTGGCTACTGGATGAGTTTCTGTTGCCCATGTTAATATCTAGGTTTAAAAAAAAACCTTTCGTAGGTAATATAGGATTATTTAGTTTGCTATAATTTACCAATACACCATATAAGTTTTGATTTGCATTTAGATTCTCATTATTAGATACATGTGTAGTAGAGTTTTTTCTGCTGTAGTAGCCCGAAAGGCTTGTTTGATTTGCCACTAAGAATGTTAAACCAATTTTATAATATTGATTTGAAAATGTACTATCTCGTTTGTCAATATATAATTCTCCTAAGATACCTACAGGTAATCCTGCTACAAAAGGAATTCTAGTGCTAAGGTTTATAAGTTGCGAATGTGAATTTTGTTTTTTCCATTCAAAATTTATATTTTCACCATATTTGAAAATATTTTTAGTGTAGAATTCTATGTTGCCAGTAAAGGTTGTTTTTTCTTCTTTATCCGTTTGAATCCCTACCCATCCACTTAAACGATTCTGTTTTATAGGAGTCACAGATGGAATAATTTGCACTTTATTTTTATTCATTGAGATTTGAATAGAATCAACCGTGTAAATTCCTGTATTATTAATAACATCTTCTATGTTATCAATTCTTTTTTTCTGATAAGGCTTGTCTTTTTTAATTCTTGTAATGTGTGATAGGTACTTTATTTCGCTATGTTTTAGTGTTTCGTTTTGCAGCAATTCAAAACTATAGTATTCAAAAGGGGAAATGGTAAAGTTATGACTTATATTGAATGAACTATCTATTATTGTTTGATTGGAAATTTGCACGAAAGGAAATCCTTGATTTTTAAAGTCAGAAACTATTATTCTTTTCTTTTGTTTAATTTTTTTGAGGCTATACTTTTTTGGTTTGTTATAAGTAGTTGAGTATGATTTTAGTATTTGGTTAGTATTGTTGGTTGTTCGAACTTTTTTAAGAAAGTATTTTTCACCTCTGTTTAAATAAAGCTTAAGGTTTGAGTTTTCATGAATTATGGAATCAATAGATGCTGTAATGTATCCTTGGTTATGATTTTTTTTTACTAAGTTCTTGCTTAATGTATGAATATAGTTTTCCGATTTGTTCTTTTTTGATTTTTTACTTAAAATAGTTTCATCCTGAATTTCATAAATAGTAATGTTAGATTGACCAAAGCTATTTGAGGCAATTGTATTGATTGCAAAAGCACAAAAAAAACAGATTATTCGTAAAATGTATTTTATTTTTTTATTCATATTAGAATAATCTGTTCTAGTGATATTTTCATAATGGTTCTGCTAGCAATTTTGTGGTTAGCTATTTTATATAAACTGATAGAATGAGTTAATGTAGTAATAATGAAAATAAACAATACGAAAACATAATAACAGAAATTGACTGTATCATTCTAACATTAAGTCGTTTGCATAAGCTAATTATATCATATATGTATAAATTACCTTTTGAATTGATAGTAGAACTAAATTTTAAATGCTTACTGATTCATAAATCCTTGTTTTTTTAGAACTTTCAAATATTCGTTTGAGAAATGAATATTGTCTGCTTTTTTATATCTTTTGTCAGTGAATATTTGAGCTAAATTCTCAGTGCCATTTTCTTCAATTAATTTCTTAGTTGAATTTAAAGCCTCTTTTGGAGCATGTATATTCTTTATTTTTTGTTCGTCGTATTTTTTATATTTTTCATAATGAATAATACCTTCTAGAGGTAATCTGTCAGTTAGCTCAGGAGTTTCGTCAGGGTAACCTATAACAATCGACGTTACTGGCACAACACCTTTAGGTAAATCAAGTATGTCGATAATTTTTTCGGCCATGTAGGTAGTTGTTCCTAAATAGCATATTCCTAAATTGTGGTGCTCGGCTTCTAAACAAGCATTTTGGCTAGCTAAAACAGCATCTATAGTTGCATTGTAGAACCATAAGAAATTATCGTATCCAGGTTCTGCATTGTTAAGCTCGCACCATTTCTCAAAGCGATTTATGTCGGCACAAAATGTAAGATGTACAGGAGCTTCGTTAACCATGCCTTGGTTAAAATGGGCTTCACAAAGTTGTTTTCTAATTTCTGCATCTTGTGTAACAACAATACTGTAAACCTGCATGTTGCCAGTGTTAGATGCTCTTGTTGCTGCAAGTAAAAGTTTATTAAGAACTTCATCTGAGATAGCAGTGTTCTTGTATTTTCTAATTGAGCGATGATTAAATATTGTATCCATAAATAGTAAATTTTGTGTAAATTTAAATGCAAATGTCATAAAATAAAAATCATGTACTATTGTTTTACATATATTGTGAAACAACAAATGTACTAATAGTTTGTATGGTGTAAGTTACAGACATAAATATGTAAATGTTTTCAATACTTTGTTCTATCATGTAAATAAATACGAACAATAAATTGGATATGGTCAAAAAAAACCAAATATTTGGCATTCAATTATTGCAATAGCTTTTATGATTAAATTAATAAAAAAGTATTTCTATCAGATTGAGTGGCTTTTCATAGTAGGTTTCATTGCTTTGTTACCAGCTATTTTTTCTAATAAACTCATGGATCCTGGCTTGTACTCTCGGTTTCTTGGCTTAAGTTGGTTGCTGTTAATTCTGTCTGTAATATTTTTATATAAAGTATATAAAAAAGAAATAGATATATCTTTTAAAGGAATTGAGTGGATTATTTTTGGCTGTGCACTATTATATTTTGCTAATCATATTATCTCAAGTATTGGTGTAATAAATGGTAAAGAGGCTGTATTTAAAGCCCTAAAAGAAGGAGCTTTTATGCTTTACTTTTTTTATATGTATATATTTCTGAGAAACACAGCTAATGCACGAAACCTTGTTATTAAATCGATAATTGCTTCAACACTTTTCTTTTTATTAATTGGAGTATATCAGTTAATAAAAGCCGATTTTACCATATTTACTAATGCAAGCAATTACTATGCTTATTATTTAACTCAAGCATTAATAAATGTAAAATCAACCTTGGCAAGTAAGAATCCTTTTTCCTCATTTCTGTTTCTATCACTTCCTTTTGTTATATATGGAGTAATTATATTTAGAAAGCTATGGCGAGTATTATCTATTATTACCTTGTTATTGAGCTTTGTTTTTATTGGGCTATTAGTGTCTAAAACTGTTTGGGCTGCTTTGGGTTTGTTTATGGTTTTGGGTTTTGTTCTTTTTTTAGTGCATTTGTTTTTTGTTATGCCTAAAAACTCGGGCAAATCGCTTAAATTAATTCAAAAAATAGCTGTTTTAGTATTACCCGTATTCATAGTTGTTGGGAGTGTTGTGTTTGTTGCTAAGTCTGACATTAAGGTATTTAAAGTAATAAGCGACAAGGTGCTTCAGGTAGTTAACCCTGATGAGCATATGACAATTTATTCTATAGATAATCCTACATCAATAGAAACTAGAACAATTGCATGGGGTAAAACATTTAAAATGATAAAGGAACATCCTTTATTAGGAGTTGGCCCAGGGCATTGGCGCATTTATCTTCCAAACTATGGTTTAAATGAATTCGATAATGGTATAAGGCAAGGTACAATGCATTTTCAACGAACCCATAATGATTTTTTATGGATAGCGGCCGAAATTGGTCTTTTAGGTCTGTTATTTTATTTGCTAATTTATGGAACTATTTTGGTTTTAGCATGGCGTAATTTTATTAAATCGTCATGCAAAGAGGTTCGTGTATTAAATGGGTTAATTTTTGCTACGTTAATTGGGTATATTGTTATTTTATTTATTTCGTTTTCGCGAGAAAGAATTCCACATAATATTGTGTACTTGGCAATGTTTGCTATTGTTATATTCGATAACTGGTCAAAACTCAAATCTAACAATAATAGAAAAAAAACTTCAAAAATGTTAGTGTTTTTTGGTGCATTTATCTTGTTATTTTCAATTTTCAATTTGTATGTGGCAAAAGATATTTTCAATGGCGAGAAAGAATTTCGCAAGATGCAGTACTATCAGAGAGTGAAGAAAAATTATCGTGGAGTATATAGGAGTGCAAAAAAATTAGAAACTACATTTTACACAATGGATCCGTTTAGCATGCCTATATCTTTTTATAAAGGATCGGCTGAGCATAAACAGAATGACGTTAAAGCTGCAACTATCTCGTTTCAAGAGGCATACAAAATTCACCCTTATAATATTCAAGTTATTTTGAATTTAGCCACTAGTTATGATTTATTAAAAAAACCAGATGAAGCTATTAAATATTATAGTGAAGCTTTGCGAATTTCACCACGTTATCACGATGCCTTAATAAATATCTCCATTGTTTACTATAATAAAAAAGATTACAAGAAAGCATTTAGTTATTTCTCGCAAATACCTTATGATAAAAATTTGCCTGATCGATATAATAAAGCGGTTTATGCTATATGTGTTCAGTATGCAATTACTTTACAAGATAAATTAGACATAAAAAAACTAAACATTTGGCTAAAAGATAAAAACAAAGTAGTAGATTCGTTTGTTAAGTTTCAGCAAGAAAGTACAAGTTTTAGTCAAATTATGTTACAAGATTTTGGAAAATAGTTTATTTATTAAAAATTTAAAGTTACTTTTAGTGCCGCTAAAATTTAATTTAGTAGATTGTTAAAAAAAAAGTTAATATGAAAAGAGTATTCGTTCTATTTGTTGTTAGTCTATTTACAATAGTTTTGGTCAGTTCTTGTAAAACTGCAGATTGTCCAGCTTATACTGAAGTTGAAGTAGAGCAAGGTGTTGAACTACCTTCTTAATTATTAGAATGCCTCATTCTGAGGTTTTTAAATGCGTAATCTTATAGTCATAGGGTTTTGTATTCTTCAAACTTTCTTATCCTTTGCTCAAGGAGAAATAGATAGTATTCCTAAGGCATTAGTTAGAAATGAACATTCTGTTGCTGGTCATTTATATACTAATGGTTGGGGAGTAGAGTATTGCTATGGTAAAATGAATAATATCCATTCAAAAACTCTATACTCGTTTGATTTTGCTATAATTCACGATGCAAAAGAAGTGAAAGTTTCAAATCCAATTTCATCCGACAATAGCAGATATGCTTATGGTAAGTTGAATGTATTCTTTAATACAAGATTCACTTATGGTAAACTGCATAATTTATATCAAAAAAAAGATAAGGGAGGAGTTGAAATTAGGTGTTATTATAAGATAGGACCTGTTTTTGGCTTTTTGAAGCCAATATATTATAAAGTTGGTAAAGAATCAAAAATAGAAAAGTTTAATAGTGCTTCTCACCTAAATATTACTGATATATACGGGAAAGCCTCTTTTTTTAAAGGTTTTAGCGAGATAAAGATAATGCCAGGGGCACATATTAAGGGAGCTGTTAGCTTCGAGTTTGGAAAGAAGGATTTGATTATTAATGCTATTGAAGGAGGTTTGTCTATTGATATTTTTATGAAGGAAGTTGAAATAATGGCAAATGATTTTAATAGTTTTTACTTTGCCGCCTTGTTTATATCAGGTAGGTTTGGTAAAATTAAAAATCCCAGAATAAAAAGAATTAAAACAAAGAATAATTAATTTGGAGGCTTAAGCAAAACATGTTACTAAATAGGTGGTTTTACTAGATTTAGGCTAGGTTAGACTTTTTTTATTTATGTAATTTTTATTTAACTTGCCGCCCAATATTTTTATTGAAAATTAACTTAAATGCAAATCATAAAGGTATGAAAAACAAATACTTATTATTAAACATTGTTATCCTTGTTTTGGGCGTAATACTTCTTTTACCTACAAAGAATAATGATGGGGTTAGAAAGTATCATCCGAGGGAGAGTGAAATTGAACAGTATTCTGCTAAAGGTGCTGCAAAATACCTGAATAGAATTAGAGCTAATCAGGAGACAAAGAGGATTGACATAAAAGATGTTAATGCAGCTCAAAAAGGATTTAGAGCAATGCCTCAAAGAAAAAGTGGGACAGATACATGGGAGTTTAGAGGGCCAGATAATATTGGTGGCAGAACAAGAGCTTTACTAATAGATAAAGATAACTCTTCTATTATGTACGCTGGTTCTGTATCTGGAGGCCTTTGGAAATCTACTTCTGCTGGTCAGTTTTGGAAGCAAATAAAATACGAAGGGCTTAATGGTGAAGTAGAGAATATGAATATTAGCTGCATAACACAAGCTAGTAACGGAGATTTGTATTTTGGAACAGGTGAGGGTTTTTATTTTAGAAATGCAAGTGGAGTTGGTGGTTTTATAGGTGATGGTATATGGAAATCGACTGATAATGGTGAAACTTTTAAAAAGCTTGAATCAACTAATCCAACAACTGCAGATGATGCTTTTGCGTGGGTTTATGAAGTGGCTGCAGATCCTACCAACGAGAATGTAATTTATGCAGGAACAGAAGGAGGCTTAAAGGTTTCCACCGATGCTGGTAATACTTGGACAAATGTTACACTAGACCAAGGTATAAATGTTGTAGGTGGAGAAGATGTATCAGTAAATGCTGATGGTTTAGTAGTTGCAAGTATTTCAAAAAAATGTTATGTGAAAAAACCAGGAGAATCTGTTTTCAAGTTGCGTTCTGGTAAAGATAGTAGCCAAGGAGGAAATTTAATTAGCAATACTAATGTTGCAAGATTAGAATTTGCTTTTGCTCCAACCGATCCAAATTATATTTATTGTAGTGCAATATCTGCATCACCCTATGGATCACTTAGAAATATATATCAGTCGAAAGATGGTGGTGACAACTGGGTGATTATTGGTAAAGGGGGTTCAGACTATTTTAATCCTTTTAGAGACCAAGGTGTATTTGACAATGTTATTGCAGTTAATGCTAGTAATAAAGATATTATTTATGTAGGTGGAATTGATTTATATGAAGGAAAAGCTGTAGCAACTGGTGATTTGTTTGATTGGACACAACTTTCATATTGGTTTTTAGATTATTGGAGGGAGAACTATATACATGCAGATATGCATGCCATTTGTTTCGACCTAAAGAATCCGAAAACATTTTTCATTGCCAGTGATGGTGGTATAAGTAGAGGATTTATAGATTATGAGAATACTCCCTATTTATTTAAAGTTATGAATAATAGTTACGGTGTTACGCAAAACTATTCGGTAGCTGCTAATAGTCAGGGACATTTACTTACTGGTACGCAAGATAATGGGTCTTTAGTAATTGATGGCCAAGGTAATACCCACAGAAGCGCTAGAGAAGTGCATGGCGGAGATGGTGGTCATGTTGCTATTTCTGATATACGACCAACATCTTCTTTTGTAACTCAGTACTATGGAGGTCTTTATAGAAATAATGATGCTAATTATGGAGATTGGAACGATTTTTATACTACAAATATGATTGATCTGCATTGGAGCGCGGATAAAGGTTATACTGGTTTAGCAAGCGGAGAAGGCTATTTTATTACGCCAATTGCGTATTGGGAAACTGATAATGATGAATTGGGTGTGGATACAGTAGCTTTTATTGCTCGTAGAGATTATGAAGTTGATGAATATATTGTGTTTAGTAGTGAGAATATTTTTGGAGCACCAATTCCTATCACAATTGAAATTAATGAAGATCATCCTGAATATGGAGATACTATTGGATACAAGAAAAGTGATACAATTTTATTCCATGATCCTTATGGCTCTTTATTTGCATTGGGTATGGCACGAACAGTTTGGTTAACTAGAGAGGCTGCTTCATTTGTAAATCCAACTAACAAAGATTGGTTTAGAGCTATTAAACTTGGTGTTTTTGAAGGTTCCTTTGCTCCTACCAACGATCCAAAGGAGAAAACTACTCAGCTTGTATTTAGTGAAGATGGTGATAACTTGTTTATTGCAACAAATTACGGCTCTGTTTACCGTTTAGGGAATTTGAAACATGCTAGAGATAAAGCCACAGGGTGTACTGAAATTGACCCTGATGATGTAGTTACCACTCTTGCTAAAATAGGTGGATTTGGTAATAGAGCAATTACTGGCTTAGCAGTGGATCCTAACAATGGTGATAACCTAATTGTTACATTAGGTAATTATGGAAACACAGGGTACGTATATTTGTGTACAGATGCTACTACTGCAATTGCAAATACCGGCTATGGTAATTTTATTAATATGACTCATAATTTACCCGTTGCACCTGCATATGCTGCATTAGTTGAGCAAACTCCAAATAAAGGTAGAGTATTGATAGGGACTGAATTAGGAGTGTTTATAACTGAAGATGTATTTACGCAAGCATCAATTACACTTACGTGGGAGCCATTTAACGAAGGTTTAGATCCTATTGCTGTATACCAAATAGACCAAACGCTTACTTCAAAATGGACTGCAAAAAATGGTATGATATATATTGGAACTCATGCTCAAGGTTTCTTTGAGAATAGTGCTTTTTACGTTCCAAATACGATTGAAGCCTCAGATCCTGTTGTAAAGGTTGATGGGTCAAAGGTTCAAATGAGTGTTTATCCAAATCCGGTAGCAGATATGGCTAATGTTAATTATGTTTTACCAAAAGATGCTGCCGTAAAAATGTATCTGTATAGTATTAGTGGTCAGTTATTAATGACTATTGATGGTGGTTATAAAGTTGCTGATACTGAAAACTCAATTCAAATACAAATGAATGCATTGCCAAAGGGTACTTATTTGTTAAATGTTGTTGCTGGTCAAGCGCAATCAACAGAGAGAATTATAAAAAGATAATTTAAACACATATTTATTTAAAGCCTCGATATTATCGAGGCTTTTTTTTTTGTTTTTTGTTTTTCGATTTTATAAATTTATGTCTTAAAGAAAACAATTTGCAATTATTGGGTTGTTTTTACATTTAATTTAAAACTATTACTTAAAATCAAACATTATGTCAAAAATTAAAATTGGAATTAACGGATTTGGTCGTATTGGGCGTTTCGTATTTCGTATTGCTGCTGCTAACGAAAATATAGAGGTTGTTGCAATAAACGACCTTATTGATGTTGATTATATGGCTTATATGCTAAAGTACGATTCAACTCATGGTAGATTTAATGGTACTGTTGCGGTAAAAGACGGCTCGTTAATTGTTAATGGGAAAGCTGTTCGTGTAACTTCTGAAAGAAACCCTGCCGATTTAAAGTGGGATGCAGTTGGTGCTGAGTATATTGTTGATGCAACTGGTTTGTTTTTAACAAAAGAATCGGCAAAAGGACACATTGAGGCAGGTGCTAAAAAAGTTATTATGTCAGCTCCTTCAAAAGACGATACTCCAATGTTTGTTATGGGTGTAAATAATACGGAGTATACAAAAGAGATGACTTACGTATCTAATGCATCTTGTACTACTAACTGTTTAGCTCCTATTGCTAAAGTATTAAATGATAGTTTTGGTATTGTTGATGGTTTAATGACAACTGTACATGCTACTACCGCTACTCAAAAAACTGTTGATGGACCATCTGGTAAAGACTGGCGCGGAGGACGTGGTGCTGCACAAAATATTATTCCATCGTCAACCGGCGCTGCAAAAGCGGTGGGTAAAGTTATACCTTCATTAAATGGTAAACTTACAGGTATGGCATTTCGCGTGCCTACACCTAATGTATCGGTTGTTGATTTAACTGTTAATTTGGCTAAAGGTGCTACTTATGATGAGGTTTGTAAGGCAATGAAAACTGCATCGGAAGGCGCAATGAAAGGTGTTTTAGGATATACCGAAGATGCTGTTGTTTCTACTGACTTTGTTGGCGAGCTACAAACTTCGGTTTTTGATGCTAAGGCTGGTATTGCTTTAACAAATACTTTTGTAAAAGTTGTTGCGTGGTACGATAATGAAATGGGATATTCTGCAAAAGTTGTTGAGTTAATTCAGCACATGAACAAAGTAGATAAAGCTAATTAAGTTTAAAAATATATTTAGTAATTGTATTTTCTGCGTTACGCTTGCCTTAACACTAGTTGTTGCGTGGCGAATTTATTGTTTTTTTAATTTCAAATTGCCCGAATGAATAATTACGTCGGGCAATATTGATTTATACGTCTTTTAATAAGTATATTTGAAAGTAAAGTGTTTTTGCCACACTATATTTTCTATTAGAAGAATGCCTTACTGAGTACTCTAATCTTTTTTTTGAAATAGATTTTGTTTTTTTTTGTTTAAAAAAGAAGCTTTCCAAAAACTAAATTTTAGTACTGAGCAAAAAATGAAGTAAAAGATTTGCTTATGTTATTTATTCCAAGCTTTTTGCGTAATCTTGAGCGAGCAACTTCCACACTGCTGGTTGTCATGTGATTAATTAAGGCAATTTCTTTAGAACTCATGTTTAGTTTTAAAAAAGTGCACATCTTTATCTCACTGGGGCTTAAGTTAGTGAAATCTTTTGTAAGGGCTTCTGTAAAAGAAGGATACATATTTAAGAAGTTTTGATGAAATTCCTCCCATTGTTTTTCATTTAGATTAGAATTTAGGTCGTCAATAATTCCTTGAATTATTTCTACATTAGCTTTTTTAAGATTTGGACGGCATTCAATTAATTTTTCTGAAACATCTTTTATTAAATTATTGCGTTCGCCTAATAGTATAGTTTTAGAAACTAGTTCCTTGTTTTTATTTTCTATTTTTTCTATTACAATATTATCATTTAATTCTTTTTTATCTAAAAGATGTTTTTCTCTTTTAATATTAATTTTTCTTTTGATAAAGTAAAACCCAAAGGCTAAGAATAATAAGAACGAGATAATTATTATTAGTTTCTGGTAATTGCCTTCTTTTTCTTTTTGGATAAGTGTTTGCTCCCTGTTTTTTAATTCAACTTGTTTAATAGCCTCTTCGTGTTCTTGTTGTAAGAATGTTTTAGCATCATTTATATTTTGTAAACTATCCTTATTCCTAATGTATATTTTATAATAATAGTAGGCTGAGGCAAAATCTTCTTTTTCCTCATAGAAAATACGAATAATTTCTAGTAGGTTCTGAATGCCATTAATGTATGAGAATTGTTTCTGTAAATTCCAGGCAAGTAGGTAATTATTTTCAGCTTTTTTGTAATTCTTTAGTGATTGATAATATTCTCCAAAACTTCCATATATGTAAAATAGGGCTTGTTTATTGTCTGATTCTAATGCTAAGTTCAAAGCTGAATCTAAAATAGGTTTGGCTTTTTCTGCTTCTCCCTTGTATAGTAACATGCAAGCAATATTATTCATATTTATACTGCAAGTATAAATACCCCCATCTTTTTTATTAGTAGCGTATGCTTTTCTATAGTATATTAAAGCCTTATCAAAATCACGTCTGCCATATAAAAGACCTAAATTATTATAACAATAGCCAACATTTACCATATTGTTTAATAAGTTGTAATATTTTATTGCTTTAAGATATGATTTTTCACTTTTATCGTAATCCTCCAATTTATAATAAGAAAATGCTAATTGATAGTAAGAGCCAGCAATTTGTGTGGTATCATTCAATTCTTCAGCTAATTTTCCATGAATTTTATAATATTTTATTGCGTTATGAAAACTTGAAATTATGTAATAGGTATCGGCAATATGATATACGCAATATATTTCTCTTTCTTTTAATTTTAACTTTTTTGCTATTTCATATGCATATTTAAACAGGTAAATTGATTGATTTGAATTTTTATACTTAATATCATAAGCATGAATGATTAATAAATCCAACCTTTTTGCTTCATCTTGTTCTTTAAAAATTGAAATTATTGTCGAATCAGTATCAAAGGATGGTTGAGACATTAATTCTAATGACAAAAGACATAGAAATAATATTAAAAGCTGTGTTTTTAATATATTTTTTTCAATAAACATTATCGTCAAGTATGGTAATATCTTAAAAAATTTCTTACTAATTTAATGCAATTAGCACTTCAAGGTTAGTAAAGATTTTCGGTTTTTCAAAACGCTTTTAGACGATGGAGTAATGAATTTTATGCATTGAATACTTTAATTTTGTTTATATAGATTACGAAAGCCATATATAATCAATGCATTGTATTATAAACATAATAGTTTTTAAATATAAAAAGGGAGCTATTTATAG
>JAUXEM010000105.1 GCA_030620515.1 Salinivirgaceae bacterium | reverse complement strand
GGTCAAAAAGGACAGGTAGCAGTAAACGTTGAGGCTGTTTAATATATCAAACGATATTATAAATGAAAAGGCAAGCTCTTAATGAGTTTGCCTTTTTTTATTTTAGGGTTTTTTAAGTATTATATCTATAAAAACTAATTAATTGCAGAGTATTATTGTAACCCTAGTTTTTGATAAAATATCCATTCCCTACTACTTTCAGGGATCAAGTAAACATTAGGGTTGTTTTGTTATTTTCTCTATTTTTAAAAAATGGAATCAGAAACTTTATTACGCCACTTACTACCTCAAGAGATATTTGAATATTTTGATTTAAAAGAAATTCGAGAAATCAACGATACTCAAATAGAGCTTCATTTGGATGAGCAGAAAGTACAACCACCAAATCTTTCAGGTAAAGAGTTAATCTCAAATGGTTTTGATGAACCTGTCCGGATTCAAGATTTTCCATTAAGAGATAAGGCTGTTTACTTTATTGTAAGACGCCGAAAATGGAAAGAAAAAATTACAGGAAAAATCTACAGTAGATCATGGAATTTAACAGCCAAGGGAACCAGCTATTCAAAAGAATTTGCTGCTTTTTTAAAATAATTATTTGGATAATCATCCAATAAGTAGCAATAGTTTAGAGAAATTTTATCGGATAAACGGCTCCTATTTTGGCAAACAATATAAGGAACACTTAAGCGATTACAATGACTGGGAGCAAAAAGAACATGCTCCACAATGGCTTCTTTTTGCAGATAATTTGGGCCCCCAACTAAGTCTTGATGAAACCAGCCTTACCAATGGAGAGTTGTACACAATTCTTACCAACAAAGAAGGCAAAGGAAGAAAAGGTACTATAGTAGCAATGATTGAGGGTACATCTTCAGATAAAATAATAGAAGTTTTAAGAAGGATACCAGAAGAAAAGAGGGATAAAGTAAAAGAGATTACCATTGACATGGCCAATTCAATGCATAGAGTTGCTAAAAACTGTTTTACCAAAGCTTCGAGGGTAATCGATCGTTTTCATGTTCAAAAACTGGCTTATGATGCCTTGCAGGAAATGAGAATAAAGCACAGATGGGATGCTATCAATGAAGCCACAAATGATATAGAAAATGCAAAATTAGACAAGCAGAAATATACGCCAAAATTTTTATCCAATGGAGATACAAAAAAACAACTATTGGCTCGAAGTAGATATTTACTATTCAAATCCTCGGAAAAATGGACAGAAAAGCAAAAAACTAGAGCAGCGCTATTATTTGAAATGTACCCAAATATAAAGAAAGGATACAGCTTAACTCATAGCTTGAGAATGATATTTTCTAAAAACGATGACAAAGTTGTGGCGCGTACAAAGCTTGCCAAATGGTTTAACGATATTACGGAATCAGGTTTTAAATCATTCAATACCATATCCGCAACAGTATATTCTCACTACCCAGAAATATTAAACTACTTTGATAATAGAAGCACCAACGCTTCTGCTGAATCTTTCAATGCTAAATTGAAAGCTTTCAGAGCAACCATAAGAGGGGTAAATGATACTAGCTTTTCATGTATAGAGTAGCAAAGATTTATGCGTAACCACCCTAATATTGAAATGATCCACTTTCACACTTCACTACTCGAATTAATAAAGACAGCCTTACCAGTATGTAATAAGTGTATCTGCTTAATTAATTATGCGCAGGCACAAGTGCAAATGCTGTTAATACCCCCATAAATCGTATTTTTCTAATAAGTAATGGTATGAACTTATTCAGTAAGTGGTACACGCATTATTTAAAATTGCTAAAAGCTATACTTAACTTTAAACATAAACATATTGTAATCGGTAAAGTTTGAGAATACACTTTCTCCTTTACCATCAAAAATAGCTGCTGATAAGGTTATTTCAGCATTGTCGGTTGCCATGTACGAAATGTTAGGAACATACACTACTACGTAGTCGTTTTCAATGTTTTGCCAATCGGATACTATAAAGCCACCTGCTAATGGTGCTACTTTTAATCTATCGTTAAAAAATTTGCGGTCTAATTGCACAAAGAAATAATCGTTTAGATTATCGGCACCTCTTTCGTTCATAAAACCGTGCAAATATTGAAAGTTTAAATAAGTACCATTGGCAAAAATGTAATCAGCACCTACAACAAATTTCAAATACACCTCGTTTTTTAATACGCATGTGTCAGTAATTGTCATTTCGGGAGGTGTTTCAACAGGATAAAGTGCCGATAAATCGTTTGTCATTATAACTTCGTTATCAGGTAAAAAAGCTGCGGCTTCTGCCCAAACACCAACTCCGCCTACACTACCTGCTACATCGGCTCCAAAAATATGAGTTCTACTAAATGATAATTCTGAATTTATATCTACACCACCAACGGCATCGACAGGTACAAAGGTGTTATATGTTGCAAGTGGCATACCATCTCGGCCCCAAACATAGCTTAACGAGAAATCGTAACCTGCGGCAAACCCTTTAAATTTCATACCGGCTGTTGAACTCTCTCCAATACTGTAACGAGGCATTGCAATGGTGTCGTTAAAGCCTTTCAATGTCATTGGGGGTGGTAGTTCCATGCTTGGTGTAAGTGCATCTGCAAAAATCCCAACAGGCATATTGGCAGGTTGAAAAAATGGAATGAATGCTCCTTGCAAAGAGAAATCTGAATTAAAATAGTAGTCGAAGCTTATTGCATCAGAACCACGATGTCGCCCAAAATCCAATACATCTTCTAAGTCGTACGGATTCAGATTGTCTGTAGGGTTTAACTTGTCGGCAGTACCCCATGTAATTCGTTGGCGACCAATTTTTACATCAAGATTCTCAGATAGAAAACCAAATAGTTGAACATAGGCTTCTCTTACTTCTAAATTATAAGGGTCAATAATACCCTTGTTGTAAAGGTCGGAAGATGAGTTTATTTGTGGTAAGCCAATATTACGAAGCCAAATTTCGCTATGGAATTTTGAGTTACCAGTTACTTTTTTATCAAAATTCAGTGATAATCTATTTTCATTCCATGCCCAATCATTTGGTGATTCAAGCAAAAAACGTTGGTCTGTTAATAGCTCGCCTGACAGTTTTAATTTATCCGCATCTTCTTGCGCTTTGACAATATTTGAGCTTATTAATAACAATATAGCTCCTGTAATTATTAGTTTAGATTTTCTCATTTTATAATATTTCTAGCTCCATTTTTTATTGAACTTGTTATTAAATCGAAATTTTTAAAGACTGTTAATGCAATTTGCTGTCCTTCTTTTGCAAACTCTTTCATTGCTTGCTTTGTATTGGTTTTATCAAATTTTGTAGGATGCTTTAAATTTTCTAACATCACATATTTAACTGTTTTGCCTTGTGATTGATAGTATAAATTAATTAGCGTTTCAACTCCAAACCTTGAGTTTTTCATTTTATCTATTATTGGCATTAAGTCGTTTTTATATAATGCTCGTTGTCCAGTGAAAGATTTAAAAGGGTTAATGTTGTAATTAATCAAAGTCTCGGTTGCTTGTCCAAGGAGCATATCAGCGTCTTCAGACAATAAAGGATTTATTAATTGAGTAATGTGCTTAGTTGTGATATTCGATAAATCGGCATCAACAAACACTAAAATATCGAATGTAGCATATTCAGCACCCACAGCCATAGCATAACCTTTGCCTTTATTTTCTTTAAAATGAATATCGGTTAAGTCAATTTCTTTTTTCAATTCATTTATAATGTTTTCAGTATTGTCTGACGAACCATCGTTCACTACAATTATTTCATTAACAATTATAGCTTCTGACACTGAAAGAATTACATCTTTTAAAGTGCTCTCTTCGTTGTAGGCGCAAATTATAGCGGATACTTTTTTCATGCTATATGCATTTGTCTATTTAATTTATCTAAACTTTTTTTTGTGGCTTTTTCTCCAATTTCAATAATTCCAGTAGCTTTATAAAAATCAAATGTTCCGCAGCTTTCTCTTGAAATTTCAATAAGTACATCGGGTGGGTTTAACTCAAGTGTTAGTTTTGAAATTTGTGCCAACATAAGACTTGTTGTTTCGCTAATAAGATTGAAATAACCGTTACTTTCTTTTTTTTGAATAGGAATATGTTTAGTTAACTTTTTTTGAAAAACACTTAGCTTACCACTGGTAAGTTTTTCAAAATACCCCCAATCGGAATTTGTGGTTTTTTGTTTTTTGAATGGTATTAGTGAATTCACATCAACCGCAATAAGCATATCGTTGGCATTACGAAACACACGATTAACAGGTACCGGATTAAGTACTCCACCATCTACAAAAAGAGCATCGTTTATTTGCAATGGTGTTATTACCATAGGTATAGATATTGATGCACGAATAGCATCGTACAAACTGCCTTTTGTTAGCACCACTTCTTTTTTGTGGCTAATATCAGTGGCTACTGCAGCATACTTAATGGGTAAATCCTCAATTTGTTGGTCGGGTATAAACTTTCGTATTTCGTTTAAAACTTTATCGGCTTTAATAATACCTTTGCTACTCAAGGTGAAATCAACCAAATTGAATACTCCCATTTTGCTAAGTGAACATAGCCACGTTTCATATTCATTTAATTTACCAGACGCATAAATACCTCCTATCAAAGCACCCATTGAAGAACCTGATATTGAAGTTATATTATATCCTTGATTTTCGAGTTCGCGAATTACACCAATATGTGCAATGCCACGAGCACCACCACTACCTAAAACTAATGCTACATTTTTGCTCATTTGTTAATGTTTTAAATGAAAGGAACTGCATGTGTAACTCAAATTTACAAATATATAAACCAATAAAACTTGACAAACCGTACATATCCCTTTCATGAAATTGAAGAATAATAAGGGGCTTAAACTTTAATTTATTGAAGCTTAAAGTTACAATGATTGCCCCTCATTATTTCTTATTGTTTTAATTTTCTTACAGTAAATACATCATCAGAAAGACCTTGGTCATATTTTACATTAGACATTAACATTTTTGTTACGTGATTTTTTTTAAGGTCAGTCATTTTAATTTCAGCTGCGTTCCAATAATTTTCAATTTTAGTGAATTGATAAACAGCTTCTTTAATTTTCTTTTTTCCCCGGTCAAAATATTCCATAGTTGTAGGGTAGTAATTAGTTTTATGAACTTTTACAATTAACTTGGAATAGGTAGATTTTGGAGACATTGGAGTTAATTCCAAAACATAAACACCATCTTGCTCTGGAAGTAATTTTGGAGTATATTTTTCAGCATAAGGTTTCGATTCCATATCATCATACGAAAAATCTGTACCTGCAAAGTTCTGACTTTTTACCGATGATGATATTCTACGTTCTTTTCCGAAAGCTGGCATATACATATACATTACATCATCGGGTAACGATAAAACAGCAATACCTGCTTGCGACGATGGAGCTGTAAATCTAAATATACGTTTGTCATTTCCTTTTTGAGTAACATTTGCCTCGCGTGTTTTTTCTTTGCCAGCTTTATCAATTAATACAATTTTAGTTTTTCCAACCATATCTTTTGGGGAATACATTACATCGTCCATTTTCTTTAAAATTGTGTTTGCATCTTGTGCGTTAACACTAAATGATATCAAAATCATTACAACACTTACTAATACTGATAAATTCAATTTTCTCATTTTATTAAGATTTTAATTTTTCCTATTCTGTTACTTTTAACTATAAAATATTTTCAATTAATTAACCATCGATTTTAATTCGATATGTTTTTTAATTTTTTGAGTATTGATATTGCTCATTTCTCTTAATCTTTCTTGCCTTCTGTAATGAAGAATTAATATTACAGGTAATAAGGTTAAAGCTCCCAACCCTGAGCCTATCATACTCATAGCCACAAGGATTCCAAAATTCTTTAATGGAACCATTTCTGAAAATATTAAAACTAAGAAGCCTGCTGCCACTGAAAAAACATTAATAACAATGGCTTTACCACTAATCATTATGGTTTCTTCCATTGCTGTATCTAATTTGCCGGTTTCTTTATATACATGATTAAAATGTGTTATAATATGAATAGAGTAATCGATACCAATACCCAGAGCTACACTTGCAACAAGTACAGTTGCTATATCTAAAGGAATACCTGTTGCACCCATAAATCCAAATAGTATAGTTATTGTTGCTACAATAGGAATTGCTGCAAATAAACCTTTCACAGGTGAGCGTAAAACCAAGCCTACAATAAGTAAAACCATAAAAATTGCAATTGCCAAACTGCTCATTTGGCTATTAATAAGGCTTTTATCTAACTGAGAATATACCGATGGCATTCCTGTAACTTCAATTTGACATTCTTCTGTTGAGTTTTTAGCAACAAAATCATCCATATAAACCACAAAGTCACTTAACAACTTACTGTCTGTTGATGCAAATTTTGATTGAATAATAGCTTTGTCCAATTCATCGGAAACCAATTGAGGCATAATGTCTTGCCCATCTAGCAAAAACCATAGGTTTTCAATTTTTGCTTTGTTATTTGGTATTTGCTTTCCTTCACCCATTACATCATTCATTTCTTCAACCAAATCGGCGATAGATTGTGTACGGTCAATGGCGGAGAATTCTTTCATGTAATTCTCGGTTTTAATCATCATTTGTAATACTGCCGGACTCTGAATATCGCCTTTAAATACAACAAAAACAGGCTGTGAACCACCAAATTTATCTTGCATAATATCTTCGGTTATTCTGGTTGAATTGCCTTTTTTAAAGTATTCAGCCATATTTACTTCTCTTTGAATAAAGAAAATGCCACCAACGCTGATAAGCATTATTATACCCCATACTGACAATGTATATTTAGGATGCTTATTTAATAAATGATTTAAAGGCTCAAGAATTAAGTCATTAATAAAACCCCGTTTATTCTTTTTATCTTTTTCAATACTTTCGGCACTTTTATACATTGATAAAGCTGAAATTACAGCCGGAACAAAAAATATTGAAAGAAGCAGAGCAAAGATTACTCCCAAAGCAGTAAATACACCGAAATCGCGAATTATTTCAAGATATGCGCCAAATACGAATGATACAAAGCCTATCATTGTGGTTAACGCTGCAAGTATAACAGGAATAATAATATAGGTTAAAGCTTTAACTAACGCTTTTTTGCGGTCAGTATCATAGGTAACGTTAATTCTATTAATAACATGAATGGTATAAGCACTTCCCACTGCAAGTAGTATAATGGGTGTAATATTTGAAATCATTGATAATTCATAACCAAATAATACTATTGCACCCAGTACCCATATTACAGACAATGCCGCTGTTAGCATAGGCAACACAACTCCTCTGGTTGACCTAAATGCAAGAAAAAGAATAAGTGTTATAAGAAAAAATGTAATTGGTATAAGTCTAATAATATCTGATACTATTAAATCGGCAATATCATTCATCATAAATGGAAGACCACCAAAATATAATTTTGCTGGAATATCAAGTTCAGATATTTTCTCTTTAATAGTTCTTGCAACTACTTGTTTATCAACATCGGGTAGTAGTGTAAACATTATTAAAGTAGATGTGGTATCTTCAGAAACTAATGTTCCTTTATACATATCCTTAGAGAAAACTCTTTGTTTTAATGAATCTAATTCTGTTTTTGTGTCGGGTAAATCGTATTCATCAAGTAAGGTTCCTATTTCAATACCCCACACACTTCCTTTAATATCAAGTACGTTGGTAAGACTAGTTACCGTAGAAACGCCTTCAGTTATTCTCAAAGTGTCGGTAATCTGCTTTATGTATTCAATAACTTCTTTTTTAAAAACATCATCAGTTTCTATAATAATCATTCCCATATCATTCCCACCAAACTCTTTACCTATGTTTTTATATAAAAGAGCAGCAGGGTCGTCATCGGGCAATGAACTTATAATATCAGAGTCTATTTTAAGGTTCGTAATCTGATAGCCAAGAAATGCTGTTAACCCAATAACAACAATTATTATTAACCATTTAAATTTTATTATTCCGTTTGCCAGATTGTTCATAATTATTAATTTAATTGTGCTTTATTATTTAATTTATCTATTTCTTCAATTAATTCACTTACCGATACTGCATAGAACATTCTATCGGTTGAAGTAATTCTTAGCTTGTCTTCTATTTTTATTACCAATTCGGCTATATCAAGGTAATCAAAACCGATTTCTTTAAATGTTGTTGTCAAGTCAATTTGTGATACTTCTAAATCTGACAATTCACTGATTATTTCTATTACAAGCTTTTCCATTTTGCACTTATTTTGTTTTATAGTCAGTTATGAAGAAAAAAAACTATTCTATTGATTCAAGAATAAATTGCTCTGGGCATTTGCCCGAAACATCTTTATACATATCATTTATTTGTTTCATAACAGAATTAAAATCTTTTATATCATAAATTGTCCCTTTTATACCCACCTCTTTTTTTTCATAATCGAGATAAGCTACTACAATGGGAACTTGTGCTTTTATAGCCATGCGGTAAAAGCCTCTATTCCATTTTTCCACTTTTTTTATCCAACCTTCAGGAGATATTACAATATGTAATTCGTCTGCATTGTTCAATAAATTAACCGCTTGGTAAATTGCATTCTTTCCATTAACTCCTCTAACAGGTATAGATCCAAATTTTTTCATTACTATATTCATAGGGAAAAAAAAGAGTTCTTTTTTTGATAAAAATTTGTATTTAACACCTAATTCTGTTACACCTAATTTTCCGTATAGAGCATCAATATGTGCGGTGTGCGGTGCGAACACAGTAATTGACTTTTTAATATCTGGAAATTCACCTATAACTTTCCAACCAAGTGCTTTTAGAATATTCCCTGAGATTGTTTTCATTTTATACTTATTTTGTTTTTTAGTCAGTTTTAGTTAAATTTTTTTAGCTATACCTTTTATCTAAAACAAAGTCGTTAGGATACTTAGCATTTACATTTTTGTACATCATGCCTATTTTAATTATAGTTTCATTCATGTTTCCTATATCAGTAAGTACGCCTTTGAACCCCATCTCTTTCTTTTTATAATCGATGTAAGCAACAACAATAGGCACATTTGCTTTATTTGCCATGTAATAAAAACCTTTTTTCCAATGGTCGGTTTTTGCCAATTGTCCTTCAGGAGAAAGAATAATGTGTAAACTTTTATTGACTTCAAATACTGAAACTATTTCATCAATAAATTCTTTGTTTTTCGATACAGGTATTGAACCAAAAGCATTGAAAAAATATTTTAAAGGGAATTTGAAAAATTCTTTTTTAGACAAAAATTTATAATTAATATCAAGTTGCATAAGAAATAATTTACCATAAAAACCATCCCAATAGCTAGTGTGAGGTGCAAATATTATAACAGATTTATTTATGTTTGGAAAATTATCGGTTATTTTCCAACCTAGCATTTGTAAAATATTTTTTGAAAACACCATTGTAATTTTATTTTTGCATTATATAAAAAACGTATTGAAAATAACCCGTGTTGAATTTATTATATGTTGTAGACCCTTCAGTAGCAGCAAAGTTTCTAGCTAAATTTTGTAGGAAAGTTGGCACTAATTTTTTTATTAAAATTTCTACAGTAGGAGTAGCTAGTTTTAAAGCTTCAACTACATTATGAGTAATATTCTCCTTTTTAATGAACTTGAATTTGGTATCTCTTATTTGATTTTTAAGTGTTTGTAGTTCATTATTTTGTCTGAAATCAGCAAGTAAAAAAGTTCCGTCAGCTTTTAAAACTCTATAAACTTCTTTAAAAAATAGTTCTGGTTGCGCGTAGCGGTGCGATGATTCCACATTAATAACAACATCAAAAGAATTGTCTGCAAAAGGTAGGTTTTGAGCATTGGCTTGTAAAAAAATATTGCCGTTTTCAGGATAATTGTTTTGACAGAATTTTATTGCTTTGTTATTTAAATCAACCCCAGTTAATGATTTTGGCGTTAGGTTTCTACTTATGTATGACAAGCCTCCGCCTCTTCCACAGCCAACCTCCAGTATATCTTTATCTTTAATATCTATGCCCGATGCTACTAAATTATAAAGTTGAATTGAGTATCTGTTTTTTTCATCTTTTTCAGACAGTATAATTTTATGCTTAGCCTTAGAATATCCATAATTCATGAAAATAACATCAGCATTTTTATCAATTGTACTTATGTACCAGTACCAAATTTTAAAGAATATGTTTTTTAGTTTTTCTTCCATTATTATTTAGTTTCAAATTAATTCTGTCACTTTATTATAATTAAACTAAAAGTGTTTTTTTAGTCAGTTTAGGTAAAGGAATTAAGGTGCTAATCCCTTCGTTAAAATACCCACCAACCCTTCAAGGTGGGGAGAGTATTTTTGGTATTTATTTTGTAAATAGAAAGGAATTTCAAGACCTTTTAAAACCATAATAAATATATCTAATAATACGTCCATATCGGCTATAGGTGCAAATTCTCCTTTATCGATGCCTTCTAAAATTATCTTTTTCAAGCTTGCCTTTTCCCATGCATCCATTTCGTTTCTTAAATCGTCAATAAAATCAAAATGCTCAAAAAAATCGGCTTTTAAAATTTCATGATAGTTAGCTGCACTGTTAAATTCAGCCATTCTCCTAACTAGGTATTGTTTTATTTTTCCCGATGGAGATAAATCCTGATTATTAATAATTAAAGAAAGTTTTGCTTTTAGAATTATCATTTCGTTTGTTACAACTGCCGTAAACAGTTTCTCTTTGCTGGCAAAATGATAATACAATGAACCTTTGGCTTTTCGTGCAATTTTAGCAATTTCGTCCATTGAGGTTTTATGGAAACCAAACTTGCTAAACAAATTATTAGCAACATTTAAAATTTTATCTCTTGTGTCGTCAACCGCCATAATATATCTTTATACTATTTGACTAATTCTGTTTATGAGTACAAAGAAATATATTTTTATTTAATTATCCAAATTTATTATTTTTGAAGAGTGTTTTTTGTAGTCGAGAGGCATCTCTTTTTTATATATTCCTAGGATCAGGTATTTGAGGCAGGCGTTTCATCTTCTCGACTTCGATGCTGGGATGCCCGAATTCTTGCGTTACTTTGCCAAGAATAAGATAAACGCCTCGTCCGGTGAATGGGTAGTATTTTAGGGAGGGTGGAAAGTTAACAGAATCAAAGAATTCGCCTTCATCGTCTAAAAAGGTTCCAAAATGCATAATTTCTTTTTTACTAGTCCATACATATTTCATGGTAACTAATAGACCTAACATGCGTACTTTTTTGCCAGTATATTGTAGCATGTTATTTGCCTTAATTGTGCTTCGATAGTCTGTTTGTAATAAATCAAAATATGATAGACTAACAGGAAAATCAATAAGTTCAATTTCATCGTAGGCATCTTCTATGCTATGATGTATTAAGTTGGGCAACTTAAATTGTTGCTCGGGTAAATCAAATAACAATTTAGTATTCGTTTTCTTTTTCTCCTTTTTTAAGTACATGTGTGCTTCCCAAAGTAGCTCTACTTTTCCTTTGTTGGTAAAGCTAAAAGCACCAATGCGAATCAGTATTAGCAATTGCTCAATACTACAAGGTACTCTATTTACAAAATTAGCTAAGTTTTTAAAATTCCCGTTTTCTTGACGTTCTTTTATTAAAGAATAACAGCTTTGTTTTTCGAGCCGTGCAATGTGAATAAAACCAATGTAAATGTCTTTGTTTTGGATAGTGGTTGAGTACTCACTTTGATTTATATGTGGTAAAACAATATTGGCACCACAGCGCTTAGCCTCGTTAAAATACACCCATGTTTTAAAAAAACCACCAAAGTTATTTATTACTGCTACCATAAACTCTAGTGGGTAATGGCTTTTAAGGTACAAACTTTGAAAACTCTCCACGGCATACGATGCTGAGTGAGCTTTTGAAAAGGAATAGCCAGCAAACGATTCAACTTGTCGCCATACTTCATGAGCAAGTTCAACAGTATAACCTCGCTCTTTACAATTGCTGTAATAGCGTTGTTCAATACGTTTAAATTCATTCTTTGAACGGAATTTTCCACTCATGGCACGGCGTAAAATATCAGCATCTGCCAAATCGAGCCCAGCAAAATGATGGCATACTTTTAATACGTCTTCCTGATAAACCATAACGCCATAGGTTTCTTCAAGCTGGTCTTTCATTACTGGGTGAATGTATTTAATGGCACTTGGGTTTTGAAAACGTTTAATGTATTCTTTCATCATTCCGCTTTTGGCTACACCTGGTCTTATAATGGAACTTGCTGCTACTAAGCGCAAATAGTCGTCGCAACGTAGTTTTTTTAATAAGCCGCGCATGGCTGGGCTCTCAATGTAAAAGCAGCCGTTTGCTTCACCATTTTTTAATTG
>JAUXEM010000044.1 GCA_030620515.1 Salinivirgaceae bacterium | reverse complement strand
CCTTACCTTGAAACATATATTGCAATTGCAGGCAATTCTGTTAATTATTTATTGAACGAGGATAGTACACTACAAGCATCGGTAGAGATTACTATGCTATTTAAGAATGTAGATGAAGTAAAAGAATTTAGAAAGTATAATATTGTAAGTCCACCCTTATCAAATACCACTAATGTATTTCCAAGTTTTATCGATATACAGCGAATAGCAATTCCGCAAGGAATATATAATTTTGAATTAATTATTCACGATAATTATGCACCTGACACTTTGCCTGACTATAAGATAATTGATATTATTTCGGTTAATTTTCCAGAAAATGAAATTGCTTATAGTGGTGTACAGTTTTTAGAACGATTTAAAGAAAAAAGCACTAATAATATATTTGTAAAAAATGGTTATGAATGTGTACCTTATGTATCTAATTTTTTTCCTGATAAGGTAAAATATTTGCGTTTTTATATAGAATTGTATAATGCTGCAAAGGAACTTGGTCCACTTGAAGATTTTTTGTTTTTAGTGCATATTGAAAAACAAAATACAAGTAAGCCAATTAAAGAATTAAGTTCCTTTTCGAAAGAACAAGCAAAAAATGTGAATGTTTTTATTAAAGAAATAAATATAAATAAACTACCTACAGGCAATTATTATTTAGTTTTTGAAGTAAGAGATAGAGAGAATAAACTGGTTTTAAGTAAAAAGAAATTCTTTCAAAGAAGTAGATATATTGAATTGCCAACAGAGCAATTAGAAATTGATAAGATTGAAATAAACGCAACATTTGCAGAGTCGTTTGTAAATATTGATTCATTGAAATTTGCAATGAAATGTTTATACCCAATATGTGATCAATCTGAAATTAGATTCATTGAAAATCAGCTTGAGGCTAATGAACTAAAACTTATGCAACAGTTTTTTTATTCATTTTGGTTTAAGCGTGATGAAAATGCCCCTCAGCAAGCTTGGAACGAATATTTTGAAAAGGTTAAGCATACTCATCAGCAATTTGGTGATAAATTGCATCCTGGATTCAATACGGATAGAGGACGGGTATTTTTACAGTATGGACCAGCAAATTCTGTTGTAGCTGAGAAAAGTGAATCGAATGCTTATCCATACGAAATGTGGCATTACTATAGAATTGCCGATCAAACGAATATTAAATTTATCTTTTATAATAGAGACTTATCAGGCAATAATTATACTCTTCTGCATTCAACAATGCGAGGTGAGATAAATTATCCAAATTGGGAAAGTGAAATCTACTCTCGTACTGGTAATAATACAGGTAGAGCCAAACGGATTTTTAATGGTGAATAATGAGTGTATTTAACCAACTAATTTACCTTGTTACAATATGTTGGTTTAGAATATTGACTCTATTACCATTGTGGTTATTGTTTCTGCTTTCCGAAGTAATTACTTTTTTAGTTTATCGTGTTTTAAAGTATAGACGTAAAGTAGTTATTAGCAATTTAACAAACTCTTTTCCCAATAGAGATAGTAAAGAAATACATCGTATTGCTAGAAAGTATTTTCGGCATCTTTCTGTAATGATTGTTGAGAATATTTTTTTACGCTTTGCATCTGATAAAAGTTTTAATAAAAGGCTTACCATTGATAATACTAAGTTATTTGATGACTTATATAAACAGAAAAGAAATATAATTGTAATGCTTGGGCATTTTGGTAATTGGGAATATGGTGGTGGTTTAACACGATTATTGCCATATAAAGGAGCCGCAGTTTACAAACAACTTAGTAGCCCAGTATTCGATAAAATATATTACGATATTAGAAAAAGAGTGGGGGTTGAGCCAGTTGAGATGCACGAAGTATTTCGTAAAGTTACTGCTTTAAATGCTGAAAAAAATCCGTATATTTTATTTATGGTAGCCGATCAATCGCCAATGCATAGTGATAACCAGCATTGGTTAACCTTTATGAAGCAGGAAACAGGAGTGTTTCTTGGATCGGAAAAATTAGCACAACGGTTTAATATGCCAGTTATATATATAGAGTTACGTCGTGTTAAAAAAGGCTCCTATAAAATTGTACCAACACTAATTTCAGACAATCCAAAAGAAACATATACTAATGAAATAACTGCCAAGTACTTTAAATTGTTAGAGCAATCAATTATTAAAAGCCCTCGATATTGGTTATGGTCGCATCGTAGATGGAAACATGAAAAATAGTATTTGTAATTAATAATTACAATAAATGAAAAACGTAATAATACCTGTGCTATAGTTGCTTTATTATATACATAACGCAGAATAGAGAATGTTGAAATTAATGTGTATAATTGTAGGTTTTAAATTTTGACCGGTATAAATTCTTTCCATCTTGGATGTTTTCAAAAACAAAATAATTAAAGTGTTTTTGAGCTATTGATGCGAGAATAATAAGAAAGTATGATAAAAGTAGCTGTTGTAATATTAAATTGGAATGGGAGAGCATTTTTAGAGCGATTTCTACCATCGGTGGTTAAAAATTCAAAGGATGCTGGTGTCGAGGTTTGGGTTGCCGATAATGGTTCTACAGATGATAGCATATTTTTTTTGAAAGAAAATTATAAAACAATTAAAATAGTTGAGTTTGACAAGAATTATGGATTTACTGGTGGTTATAATCGAGCTTTAAAAGAAATTAAAGCGGAGTATTATGTCCTATTAAACTCAGATATCGAAGTAACTGAAAACTGGCTAAATCCAATTATCTATTTTATGGATGGTCATAAAGATGTTGCTGCAGCCATGCCAAAACTATTATCTTACGATGATAAAAACAGCTTTGAATACGCAGGTGCTGCAGGTGGGTTTATTGATAAGTTAGGATATCCATTTTGCCGAGGAAGAATATTAAGCGAGTTAGAGAAAGATGAGGGGCAATATGAGGAAGCAACTGAGATTTTTTGGGCTACAGGTGCTTGTTTGTTTATTAGATCAGATTTATTTCACAAAACTGGAGGATTAGATGATGACTTTTTTGCTCACATGGAAGAAATTGATTTGTGTTGGCGTTTGAAGAATCAAGGGCATAAAATCATGTATATCCCTCAATCAAGAGTATACCATGTAGGCGGAGGAACTTTGCCCAATGATAACCCTAAAAAGTTATTTCTTAACTACAGAAACAATCTTTATCTTTTATATAAAAACCTTCCCAAAGAACATTTCTTGTATGTGCTGTTTTTTAGAATGGTACTAGATGGTATATCTGCAATTATGTATCTCTTACAAGGAAAAGGATCTTTCTTTATGTCGGTAATAAAAGCGCATTTTGCTTTCTATTCCACACTTGGTACATTCAAGAAAAAACGAAATGAAATTGCTGCTAGCAGAACAGTAACTAGTCATAATGAAATGTTTAAAAAGAGTATAGTGTTCTCTTTCTTTATTCAAAAAACTAGAAAATTCTCAACCTTAAATTCTAAAGGTTGGAAATAAAAAGGCTTCGTTTTAAAATATAAAAGAATGTGATTTATCAGTTTTTTACCTGTTGTAAAATCATTATTTTGTAAAATTTAGTTTGTTATATTTGAATTCGATAAAAAGATTCAAATAACAATAAAAAACAAGAGCTATGTTTAATAAATTAATCGCGCAATTATTGCCATATATGCCCAAAAAACTTATTTGGGTTTTTTCGAAACGTTATATTGCTGGCATTACGCTTGATGATGCTGTAGCTGCAGCAAAAAAGCACAACGAGCAAGGAATGATGGTTACTCTTGATATTTTAGGGGAATTTATAAAAACCCTAGATGAAGCTGAGCGTAACCGCGACGAATACATTGAGTTAATTGATAGGGTTGAGAAAGAAAATGTTGATGGTAATTATTCTGTAAAACCAACCATGTTTGGTTTATTACTTGACGAGGAAGTTTGCTATCAGCACATTCGCGCTATAGTAGCAAAAGCTGCTTCTTATGATAACTTTATTAGAGTTGATATGGAAGATTCGCCTTGTACAACTTCAACTATTAATTTGTATCGCAAATTAAAAGCGGAATTTCCAAAGAATTGTGGACTTGTTGTTCAATCGTACATGAAACGTACCTTGCAAGATTTAAAAGATTTAATGGATATTCATACCGATGAAACTCCATTGAATTACCGTTTATGTAAAGGGATTTATGTTGAACCTGCTGATATTGCTTTTAAAAAGTATGAAGAAATAAACGATAACTTTTTGAAGGAGTTGGAATTTATGTTTGAGAATGGCGTGTACCCAGGTATTGCTACTCATGACAAACCATTAATAGAAGGAGCATATAAACTAATTGAAAAATACAATGTGCCTAAAGAGAAATATGAATTTCAGATGCTTTACGGAGTGACTCCTGAGCTTAGAAAATCGATACTTGACAAAGGACACAGAATGAGAATTTATGTGCCTTATGGCAAGCAGTGGTTCGGATATTCAACTCGTCGTTTAAAAGAGAATCCTAAAATGGCTAGCCATATTATAAAAGCATTATTTATTAGAGGATAAAAACTTCCTATTAATTGATTATAAAAAGCCTAACAGCGAAAGTTGTTAGGCTTTTTATTTAATGTCTTTAACTAGTGTCAGCAAGAAAACTCCTTGTTTTTGAATGTCTTTAGCAAAAAACGTCAAAGACAAGGCTTTCGAAGTTTTGAAAATCAAGGAGTTCACTTTTGTGAATGACTGTTTTCAAAACAAGAATAACGCAGTATTTGGCGTTTTATTGCAAAGACTAACTAAAAGCAAGCCAAGAGCTTTTGTCTTTATAGTCTTGAATTGGCGAAATATTTGTTTGAGATTTAAAGGAATTAACTAGCATAGAAACTTCATGTTTAATGGTTTCTAGGCTATCTGAAATTAAATCCGACCTAAATCCCATATCACCTAATTCCACAACACTATTTGCACAAACTATTTTACTTATAATTTTACCTAAATCAACAATTTTTCTTTGCGCTAAATTGCTGTCTATAGTAAAATTTACTAGTGATTTAAAGTAGTCTAATGATTTTTCTGTAAGATTAAATGAACTGAGAAAAACAGATAAATTCATTGATTTATGCTTTGTCATTAGTTTAATAATCATTTCAGATATTTGAGAATAAAGCATATCATTCGAACCTTCAAATATTTGGAAAGGTCGCGAATCAACAATACCCCGTGAGCCTACATTTTCAATTTTATAACCATTTGCACCATTTAATTGTGTTAATGATTGTGCTGATTCTTGCATTAAATCGGTAACGTAAGCTTTCATGCTATTTGCTTCAATTCCAGCCAAAGCTAAATTATTCTCAATTCCACTAAATTTTGCACTACGGGCACAAAGGGCTGAACTAATGGTAAAGGCACTTTGTATTTTAGATATACGTTGTTGTACTTTGTCTAATGCTATTAGTGGTTTTCCACCAACAATTCGTGTGGAGCAATGCTTTATAGATTCATCTAACAGCCTGCGAATAAATCCAATGCCCATTCCTGGGAATTGTAACCGGCTTCGGTGTAATAAATCCATCATTAATTTAAGACCAGTAGTTTCCGGTTCTAATTTATATTGCTCAGGTACTTTAATATCAATTTTATTTTTTCCATAAGGAATAGGGTACAGTCCAATATTATTATAATATTCTTCCACAATAATTCTTTGATCAACTTGTTGGTTGTCACATATAAAAAAGTCAATATCACGCCCCAATACCCCATTAGTGTTTTTTTGGCGCGAAGTCATTAGCCAATAATCAGCCATTCCAGTTAACCCTTGCCAGTGCTTGGTTCCTTTAATATGATAATTAGAGCCATTTTTAACGCTGAATGTTTGCATGTTTAATGCATCGCTACCATAATCGGGTTCAGTTATCATTAAACCCCCCATGTTTTGTTTAGTTAAAAAGCGTTTAAAAATATCTCCTTTTACGGCTGGGTTAGCATATTTGGCTACTGGTGCCAGAAAAAGTGCATTGTTAATTCCAAGTGCTAAAGACAAGGGCAATGATTCATACGAAGCTGCATCAAGAATACCTAAACACTCTTTTACTTTTATTCCACGTCCGCCATACTCTTTTGGAATAGCTACCGATAAAGGATTAGTAGCCATAATATCGCGCAATACTAACGAGGGAAACCCTCTTTTTTGAACAAACTGCTCTATTTTGTCAGTCTCATAAAAAGCTCTCTTTAAAGTCTTTTTAAAGTTTGAAATAAAGTCGTTAAAAGGAATGTTGTTTAATTCTGAATTCGGCATTTAGTGTGTGTTTAGTTATAAATAAATTAAGTAATAAGTTGGTTAATTAAAAACCAGATATATATAAGAGTTCTATTAAGGCTTAAGTACAATTAACTTGAACGAATGTTTATATAAAGACCTTATTGTATTTAATAAGATTAACATATGTACTATTTCTATCTTTTAATAGCATAGTAGCAAAATTTAATAGCTTGAGCTAATCTTTAATCTCCAGCTGCCATCTAAATCTTTCGTATAGCTAGTAATTAAATGAAAACATACTATGCAATTGTGCGGCAGCGGAGGAATGAATGCCATGAAAGAGTCAATGGTAGTAGTTATACAATTTTCATTCTAATAGATGAGTGATGATACAAGATGTACTAAACTTGGGCAGACTGCTTCGTTCCCGATAATTCGGGACAAGCTGTTCCTCATCGCAGTGACTCACCACCTGTGAGTCATTCCAACCTAACCTTAGGCTAGCTTGGAATGATATAACATGCCTATGCATAAATGTTAAATTATCGAATAGTTTTTCGATGCTTGTGTAGATCTAATATAGTGTTTGCAGTAAAATAGGTAATAAAATACTGTGCTATTACTCCTAAAATACCCATCACAATAAGAAAAATTAGAAATTTATCACTGCTCAATTGTATTTGAGTAATATTATAACATATTTCAAGATAGCTTTCAATATCAGAAAAAGCCAATAACCCGGCTATTAATGATATTATTAAGATAATAAAGGCTGAAAATAATGCTCCTTGATGTATGCTTTTTTTTATGAAATTGTCGTTTTTAATATAGCTAACAATTCGCATTGCAAGATAGTTGCCAGCAAACACACCTAATAACAGATTAAATATAGGAACACCCATAAATAAGCCTAGTATTACAAATGAATAAAATAAGTATAGTAATGCAAGAATGCGTTTTTTAATCTTAAAAAATTGGTATGGAAGTACTAGTGTTGTGTTAAGCCATAAACCTAATAATAAACCTAAAATTCCAACAAATAAGCTAAGCCAATCACCAATAAATGTATCTGCAATTAGCCAGAATATGAGAAAAAGAGTTAGGGGAATAGGAGTTTGATAGATTGCTACACCAAATATTTTTCTGTAATAACAAATAATATTAAATAAGATACCAACTATAAATCCTACAAGACTTAAAATGATTGTAATTTGCAAACTATGAAAAGAGAACCCTAGAAGAAAACTGTTTTCACCAATAAGTATTCCAGCCAATAAAAAGCTAATTGGTAGTACTAATGTAAGTAAGATAAGTTTAATTTTTAGAGTCAAATTCATTTCAGTAAAATAAGATTCAAAAATTGCATTTCAATTTAAAATGAGTCTTTATAGTTGCTTTGTTAATTTCAAAGGCATGCAGCATTTAAAGCATATTTTATCAGTTTTTTTGTGAAAGTTCATGAGTGTTTTATTGGTTAATATTTATTAAAATTAGGCATTGATTGTGAATAATCAAAATGTTTTAGCAATAACTTAGTTTATAAAAAATTGTTGCACTTATTACTATTTTTATTTGAATAGCTTTCGTATTATTGCTTAATAAATGAAAATACTGCCATAACAAATTCTGTTCCATCATGTATAATATCCCCACACCAAATATTACGACTATATAGTGCTACAACACCATTAATGTATCCACAAATACAGAACTAATTATTTCGCCAATTGGTTTTCTAAAACAAAGAGTAGAATGGCTCTAGTTTAATATTGCGTTGATATTTGGTATTATTTAATTACGTCGCAGGTAACACCTTCACTATCAATAATATTTATTCGTGCGACTTCTTGACTTTTTACATAATATACACTGAGTTATAACTCAGTGCTATTGATATTAAAGCCTTTAAGGCTTACTATAAAACAACATCGCAATATTAAACTAGAGCCAGTAGAATTAGTAACATGCATATTATCAGCATGCTATTTTTTGTCTCACTACTCATATCTCAAAATCTAACGTACTATTAAGGTGGGGTTTGCTGAGAAGGCTCATAATTGAAATATACAAGACCGCAGGGTAAAGTTGTGTATGCATGCCTCGAATCGTTCTATAAATTTAAATTAAAAACTCCAAGTTTTGTTATAAAACAAGTATTCGCGAACTCCCTTGTTTTGAGTATTGAGTAAATTTCTTGAATTGGAAATAAATAATTTCATTTTACTGTAATGATCAGGTGTAATAAAGAACTCAGGCAGTACTTCGTATTTAGCACAGGGCAATATGTGAAAATGCTTTTTCCCATTAATTACAGGTGTGTAAACCCAAGTTAAATAAAAACCACTTTCCGAAATAGATACTGCATTTTCAGTTTTTTGCAAAACTATTTTTATCATTTGTCCACCGTCGGTTTTTTGCTTTCGCTGATTCGATATGAAGTTACCCAATGAGTAGGTTATAAACTGTTCTGTTTGTTTTACAGTATCGTTTGTCCATATGCTTTTTTGTATTACATGTGGATGCGAACCAATAATAATATCTACACCTTTATTAAAACAGAAGTTAGCAACATCGGTTTGGTACTTGTTTGGTTGCGATTGGTATTCGGCTCCCCAATGAATAAACATAATAATTTTATGGGGCTTAGCTTGTTTGGCTAGTTTTATATCAGATGCTATTTCAGGATAACTAATTAAATTTACGTGTGTAGGCGAAGGAATGGGTATGCCATTTGTACCATAAGTAAAGTTCAACAAGGCAACCTTAATTCCATTCTGTTCAATTAATAATGGCGTTGTTTTGTTCTTATTTTCAAAGGTTTTATAAGTTCCAGTATGTGGAATATTTAGTGAATCTAAAATGTTAATGGTTCTAATAATACCATTTTTACCTCTGTCAATACTATGGTTGTTTGCTGTTCCAAAAACATCAATACCAGCATTTTTTGCAGCAATGGCTAATGCATCGGGCGAACTAAATTGCGGATAGCCTTTAAATGGTGGGCCGGCAAGTGTAACTTCTAAATTTGCAATGGCTACATCAACCTCACTTATTTCATTTTTGAGGTGAGCAAAAACTTCGGTGTAGTCGTATGTTCCATCTGTTTGGCGTGCACTATTTATTTGTGAATCGTGCCCCATTATGTCGCCCATAAATAAGAGCGATAGAGTAGAGGTGCTATCGCTTGTTTGTGCAAAAGCTGATGTGCAAAATAGAATTACTAAAGCAAAAGTGAAAAATCGCATAGTTGTAAAGTCTTTAATTGATATGTTGGCTAATTTATTAAAAGCTTTTGGCTTATCCTATTTCTTTTTACAAGATTCAAATGACTCCATACTTGTGGTTTCCTGCGAGGATGAACGACGCAGTAGTCTGTTGCAAAACTTCTTTTGTTAATTGTAAATACTTATTTAGTATATTTTTGTAACGATAAACCTAACAGAATGGTGTTATTTTTATTGCTGTGTGTGATGACTTTGGAAATCATGTGAGAAATTTAGATTATGGCAAGCATGCAAGTATTCTTGAAATTAAAAAAGCACCCCGAAGGATGCCTTTTTAATTCATTATGTAAGTTTCTTATTGTCTATAAACGATATATTATTCTACAACTAATTTAGTCTTGCTAAAGTTTTTACCATCAAATACCGAAATAATATACATGCCTTGTGGCAATTTATTAATTGCCATAGGTATTAAATTAATTTCTTGATTATCGGGATTAACTAACGATACATTATAGATTGTTCTTCCACTAAAGTCAGTTAGCATTAATTGAATAGACTTACCGGGTTCTATGTTTTTAGTTTCAAGTGTTAAGTCCCCATTTGAAAATGGATTTGGATAAACGCTTAAACCAGAAGTTGAAGTTCCACCATTAGCATTCCAAAATACTGAAACAATAGGAGAGTAGGAAAAATCACCATTATAATCGCTTTGTTTCAATCTATAATAAGCTGTTCCATATACCGGACTGTAATCCGTTTCAGTATAATCAATTCTTACAGAGCTATTACCTGCTCCTGCGGTGTTTAATATTGTTTCAAAATAAATACCATCGGTAGATCGTTCAATCTCGAAAAAATCGTTATTTGTTTCAGTGGCTGTTGCCCAATATAAATCTATATTGTTAGGATTTGCTTTAGCAGTAAAGTCGAGTAGTTCGATAGGGAGGGGGTTGTTTGTGCCTACAGATCCTAAAGTAATAGGGCTAAATGATGACATTTGGCTAGAAGTAACATATCCTGCTACTTCGGCTAAAAATCCTGCATTACCAGCATCTTCCCAACCTGTTCCATTATAATGGGCAACTCTTAAATCAGGAATATAGGCAACATCACCAGTTCTACTTCTTGTGCTATCTTCCCAATATAAGGTTACTGAAGTCGTACCTGTTCCAGCATCACGTGATAAATCCCAATATTCTTTTTCACTTGCTTTTGTAAGCAAGCCTGTAACAGTTAGGTCAGAGTACCCTCCCCAAAAATATTCAGTAGTAAAAGTTGATGATGCTGAAGGTGCTGTAATTCCTATACGAGCCCATATATTATCGTATCCTGTGGGGAAAGTAAACGCATCTGTCCCTATTTTTGATACAGGTCCTTTTACATAACTATCTGCTTCTCCACCATTGCAAGTTGCACCTGTATCGAAAATTACTTTATTCGTTGCTGTTGATGCAATATAACTACCATATAGGTTTAAATTGCCAGTAATACGTAAAGGATCATTCAATGTAACATCAATAGAATTAGAGCTATTAATTGTAAGGTTTGAGAATGTTTCTTCAACACCCGAATTTGTTATTGATTGATTAGTAGAACCTTTTAAGCTTAAAAGCCCACTCCCTTGTGTGTAAGTTCCCGAATTACTCCAATTGCCATAAAGGTCAATGTCATTATTTGCACTAGCGAATGTTCCGCTGTTAATAGATAAATTACCCGAAATAATAAGTTTTGTTTGTTGGGTTTTTGTGTTATTCGAAATTTCTAAGTTATAATATTCACTAGATTCTGGTTTAAGAATATTCTGTGCTCCTCCACCATTGTATTCAATAGTATTATTAGTTGCGCTAGCGTATAATTTACCATTAGTTGAAAATAAATTCCCTCCAATATAAAGGGTAGCATCTTGTGCATTATTCCAATAGCTTGAACTGTTTCCTCCTGTAATATTTCCAGTTATTTCTACTGAACCTTCATTTTCGATTAACACGTTTGCACCTATTGCTACATTTCCATTAATTGTGAGCGAAGCTGAACTTATAATATTATAGTTATGATTATTGATTTGTAATTCTCCAAAATTTTGAATCGTACCCGATGTTCCTGCAATAGTTAAACCAGTGGTTGATGCATTAAAAAGAATATCACCCGTGGTTCCTCCATCTTGTGTTCCATTGTTTTTATAGCTACTAGTAATAGCAAGATCAAATCCACCATTTTGAGTTAATATACCTGCAGAACCAATAAAAAGATTGTCAATAGATGTTGCATCAGTTGCTGATATTGATACATTGTTTAATATTTTAATATTTTCTCCATTACCTGGTATATTTGCAGCGTTAGTAATATCTTTCCATGTATTTACATCATTCCAAATACCATCATTTTCTGTTATAAATGATTTGAAAATAGTGACCTCTAGTGTCATCTCAGTTGATGCAGTGCAAGTTCCATACTTACCTGAAACTCTCATAGTTGTTGTTACCTCCTCTAAAGGAGCAATAGCTACCCAATCAATAGCACTCCAATCTACTTCAATACTGCTAGTTGATTGTCCTACTGTAATTATCCCATAATCATCAATTGTCCAAGTATAAGTATATCCTGTTCTATTTGTTATGTCATATGGCCAGTCTTGCGAGTCATCAAATACATTTTCAGGTCCGGTAATTGTTGATGTTGGTAAAGAGTGTAAAGTAATTTCTTTTTCAACTTCTTCAGCATCATAGCAAGTGCTACTTTCGCTAACCCTTACATAGGCTAAAACACCTGGTGTTGCTTGCCAGTCCACGGTTATGTCATCAATATTATTATCATCAATTGTACCTTTTACAACAGTCCAATCTGTTGTATTTCCAACATCGTTAAGTATAATGCTATAAGGTTCATCTTGATCTCCACCACAAACATTATCATTGCCTATAATTGTTGGAGCAGTAAATGTAGCACAATCACTATCTCCCACGCCGAACCTATAAGCTGTGCCAGCTATCAATGTCATTGCATCTCTTTTAACGATATTACTTGTGCCTTTAACATGATCACCTTCAACGCCCCAAACTCCTGTTGTTCTTTTTAGTATTCGTGTAGCTGAATTAACTTCAAATGTGCCATCGTCATCAAAACCAGTAGCAGTAACTTCTATGTTAAAATTTGCACTTGCTAAATTATAAGTTGTAGCACGCCAGTATCCATCATTAAAATAGTCGGTTACATTGTTATCATTATCTAAAAAAGGAAAAGTTGTTCCGTTTAAACCAGGGTCAGTTGCTGAGAATGATGCTAGTATTGTTCCTTCAGTAGGAGCTGTAATAAAGTTAAATGTAATAGGATGATAAACTGAAGCTGTGCCCAAAGGAAATAATTTTGTTCCGGAGGTTGATAAATACATCTCAAAGTTTCCAATTATTGAACCAGAGCTGTGATTTAATGTTTTTTCAGAAGAACCTCCCAATGCTAAAGTGTAGCCATTGGCATCAATATTCCCATTAGTCATTGTTAGGGTTTCGTTTATATTAACATGATCAATTAATGTAAGTGTTTCAGAAGCTTTACTAATAGTTAAGTTATGAAATGTCTCAGTTCCTGAATGATTATTGGTTATTGACTGAGCCTCAGTGCCGTCGAAAGTAACACTGGTATTTGTTGAAGTATATATTCCGCTGTTTGTCCAATCACCACCAATATTCAATGTTTTATCATTACCATCAAAAGTTCCACTATTAATGGTTAAGTCTCCAGAAAGAATAAGATTTACCTGCTGTGTTTGAGTGCCGCCTGTAGTTTCTAAATTGTAATATGTAGATAATTTTGGAGTTAAAATATTTTGAGTGGTTCCATTATAGTGAACGGTGTTATTAGCTGCTGTTGCAGTAAGTTCTCCAACTGTAAGTATGGTTCCATCAATAATTATATAAGAGTTTTCATCATTAATCCATTTCGATGTGGCATCTGCACCGTTTAAATCGTATCCGGCTATAGTTATTGATCCATTATTTGTTACAGTAACACCTGATGCAATATCAACATCGCCACCTGAAAATGTTAGATTTGTTGTTGAATTAATTGTTTTATTACCTGTAATATCAATAGTTCCTGCAGTTGTTATGTTGCCTCCAATACCACCAATGGATGTTCCATTTCCCGATAGTTCAACTCCACTACTACCACCAAAGGTACCATCAACAGTTAAGTCGCCTGAAATTACAAAGTTATTATAATCAAGATCTATTTCACCGGTAGGCTCAATCTCAATATTAGTAATACCACTTGTGGCGTTCGAAGGTTCTACTCTAATAACATGTCCATCATTTATTTTAACATTATCATCTGCTGAAGGAATACATTGGCAATTCCATGTAGAAAATAAATAAGGGAAATTACCTACATAGTCCCAATCACCAGATCTTACACTTTCAATAACTTCATATTTTAATACTGTTGTATCAGTACTAGTATAAGAAACATTACAACCACTGTAGGTTGATGTAACTGAAATGGTTCCATCGCCTGCAGTAGCATTCCAATTTATAGAAATTTCTTTATCTGTGGCATTACCATCGTCTACAATAGAACCTCCTACAACATTCCATGAAAATGTATAGTCAGTATAGTCATTCATTTCTGCAACATATGCTTGTCCTGTTGTACTAACAGGTACGCTCATATCACCTGTAATTTTATTTGGTAGAATTGAATGTACATTTATTTCTAAGGTAGCTTGAGCTCCGTATGTACAAGTGTTTTTTTCAACAACTTTTAAAGTTTCAATCGTACCCGCAGTGCCCCAATCAATTGTAGCAGTATTGTTTGTTTGACTGAATACTGTTCCTGCACTGTTTTCAAAAGTCCATGTGTATTCTGATCCAGTATTACCAGAAGCTGTATATGTGACTTGATCCTCAGTACAAACATCTAGTAATCCTGTAATAGTTATAGCTGTTGGCGCAACACATTGAATTGTTGTACCAAAGCAGAATTCTGAATAAACAGTTGGTGTTTGTGATATTCCTGTTCTATTAGCTATAATTGCAGTAGCATCTACATGTGTGCCAATTGCAAGCCAGTTGCTGGTAGAATTTTCTCTTGCTAAAATACGTGTGGTTGTGTTGTCAGCAGTACTAAAGGCTGTAAAATCAGTACCATGCAATGCTAGGTTGTGACTGCTTACATAAGTCATTAATCCATTATCTGTAGTTTCCCAATAACCATCAACAAAAGTGTTGTAAACAGAAGTACCATTGTCATCTACATTAAAACCACTACGACCAGGGTCTGATTGAACAAACCTAACCGTTAAACTTCCTCCACCAGAACTGCCAAAAGTATAGGTTGGTTTCATTGCTCTATTACTCCCGGTTATTCCTACTGGAAATTCCACTTGAACGCCATTATGAACCGTTTCAGATAGCCACCTTTCAAAATAACCTGTTGTATATCCTTTATTCCAGCTCAATGTGCCACAATTTAAAGCATCATAACCTAAAGTCACTTTCTGAGTTTCGCCCTCAAAGTTTCCCGATGTCATAGTTAAAGTATTTCTAACTGTTATATTATTCTCTAATACAATATTGGTCGCTGCTTTATTAATGGTAAGATTATAAAAATTTTCATCACTCGAGCTTATAATGGTTTGGTTTGCAGTGCCATTAAATGTAACTGTTCCAGTACCATATGAAAATACACCTTTATTAGTCCAATTACCTTTTATTTCTATTTCATTGCTACCGCAAACGTAGGTTCCAGATTTAATTTCAAAGTTTCCATTAATAGTTATATTGTCTTGTTGTGTTTTGTAAGTAGTTCCATTTATATATAAATTGTTGTATTCGGCAGCATCTGTGGGGGTTGTAATATTAAGAGCGTTTGTTGAGCTTGAATATTCAATAGTATTTCCACTGGCATTAGCATCTAGTTTTCCATCAGGTACTAACATACCATCAATTTTAAGAGTAGCATTTGAAGCATTTATCCATTCAGAATCACCATCAGAGGCAACTATATCACCGTAAACTGTAGTATTGCCACTATTTGTAATAACAACACCATTACCAACATTTATTATTTGGTTACCTAAATTATCTCCAAGTATTCTAAGATTTGTTCCGTCTATTTCAACATCACCTTCAATTAGCATACACCCACCACCATTGTCAGCATTACTACTTGAACTAAAAACACCGCCACCGGAAATTGTTGTCCCTATTCCCCCAGTTATCGTTAATTCTCCGTTTTGAGTTAATATAGTACCATTGAGTATTAGATTTCCGTTTACAATTAAATCTCTATTACCTAAATCAAGAACTCCTCCTGATTCTATGGTGAGATTTTCTACTTCCACACCTCCAATATTTAAAGTCATAACATCATCTTCACATATAACCACATGAACATTTCCATCGGGGTAGTTTGTAGCATTGGGTATTGCTTGTCCACAACTTGTTGTATGCCATATGTTTCTCTTGAAAAAAACAATGCGAATTTCATCATTCCAATTACCTTGAGTGTATGTGTGGTACGTAGTTTGTGAAAATAACGATAAAGAAAAAGTTATTAGTAAAAGACTAAATATGGTTTTGAGTATGTTAATTTTATTAAAATAGTTTTTCATGTTATTTAGTTTATTCCTTTTCTTATTATATGTACTATTCATATGCTTGAATATTTTATGCAAAGCAAATACTGATATAAACTTTATAAATAAAAAAGCGAAGTGTATTTGTTTGCATTAATTTATTTGTTTGACTGTCAAATATTAATTAGCGGACAAAATTATCATTATATACTACAAAGTAGCATAAAACGTTTCTCTTATTTGATAGAATAATATATAATATTGATAAAAATGATATTTAGTTCTATTTTTACTAGGTATTATTTTAATTACGAGCTACAGTTTTTGCAATATTCTAAATAGCATTTTCGATATTGTGTTAAAAAACACTTCATGCTAAATGTTTTTGTGTTAATTTTAATAGACAGTTAATTAGTGATTTATATTTCAAGTATTTTTTGTATTTAGAATGAATATAAATTGTAATTTTACTTAAACTTAATGATTTTTTTATCGTAACAATATCTAAATTTGTAAACATGTAAATATATCAATAAGTGAATTGCAAGAGTGATGTATTAAACAAAAAATATAACTAAAAGTCAAGTATATATGTCAACATCAAGAAGAGACTTTTTGAAAATTTCGGCATTAGGTTTAGGGGCTGCTACTGTTGGTGGTTCAGCAGTTAAGGCTGCCGGAAAAACAATATTCTCAAAGGATCAGGTAAACAAGCTAATGATGAAACGTACCTCAACTTATTGTGAGGTTTGTTTTTGGAAATGCGCTGGTTGGACCTATTCCGATAATGATGGGAATATTAAGAAAATTATTGGGCATCCCGATGACCCACACTGTAATGGTAGGCTTTGCCCACGTGGTACAGGCGGAGTAGGAATGTATAACGACGAAGATCGTTTAAAAAACCCGCTTATTCGTGTAACTGGCAAAGATGGTAAGCAAACCTTTCGTGATGCTACTTGGGACGAGGCTTTTGAGGTTATAGCCAAAGGCATGAAAAAAATTGCCAAGGAGCACGGTCCCGAATGTGTAGCGTTATTTACTCATGGCTCGGGAGGTAAGTTTTGGGGGCATATGTTAAAAGCTTATGGCTCTAAAAATATTTCAGCCCCTTCGTATGCGCAATGCCGTGGCCCGCGCGAGGTTGCTTGGATAGGCACTTTCGGCGAAGGCCTGGGTTCACCCGAACCGTTAGATATTCGCGATACAAAGTGTTTAGTGCTTATTGGTTCGCACTTGGGCGAGAATATGCATAACGGTCAAGTACAGGAAATGAGCGATGCAATTGATAATGGTGCCGCTATAATAACTGTTGACCCTCGCTTTTCGACGGTTGCGGGCAAATCAAAGTTTTGGTTACCAATAAAACCTGCTACCGATATAGCCCTATTGCTTTCGTGGATTCATGTATTAATTAACGAAGATTGGTACGATAAAGATTATGTTGAGAAAAATACTTACGGCTTTGACCAGCTTAAAGCTCACGTAATAAACTATACACCAGAATGGGCATACGGAATAACAACAATTAAGCCTGATGTAATTCGCAAAACAGCAAAGGAAATGTTTAATGCATCGCCATCTGTTATTGTGCATCCGGGAAGGCATGTTACATGGTATGGTGACGATACACAACGTTTGCGTGCAATGGCAATTTTAAATGCCTTACTCGGTAGTTGGGGTCGTAGGGGTGGTTTTTATATGAGCGATGGTATTTCTATTCCTAGCTTTCCGCATCCCGAATATCCTAAACCTACGCGTACATGGCGCGATGCATTTCCAGGGCAATTTAATTTAGCCGACTTAGCATTAGCAAACGGTGTTTGCGATGCCACAATTCCTTCTGCCGATCGCGATTGCTCCTTTAAAGGATGGATTGTAAACGGAACAAATTTAATTTTTACTTTACCCGATATACGCAAGACTAAAAAAGCAATTGAGAGTCTTGATTTACTGGTAGTTATTGATACCATGCCAATGGAAATTACTGGCTATGCCGACGTGGTTTTACCAGAATGCACCTACCTTGAAAGGTACGATAGTATTCGTACATCGAGGCATCGCGAACCAACTATTGCCTTGCGCGAACCAGCAGCCGAGCCAAAATATAATAGTAAACCCGGTTGGTGGATGGCTAAGCAATTAGGACATAAGCTTGGTTTAGATGAGTATTTTAAATATAACGATATTGAAGAGGTTCTTGACTGGCAGCTTAAACAAGTAGGTTCGTCGCTTGAAGAGATGAAACGAATTGGTGTTAAAAAGTTTAAGCGCGACGAAGATATAAGCTTGTATTTTGCCAAAGGCGAAGAGCATGAGTTTTTTACTAATTCTGGCAAAATTGAACTATATGCTACATCGTTTGCCGACGAGGGTTTCGACCCCATGCCAAAATATACAGCACACCCTGAACCGCCCGAAGGTTATTACCGTTTAAACTATGGGCGTGCTCCAATGCATACCTTTAGTCGTACAGCTAATAATCCGAACCTTACCGATTTAATGGACGAGAATGTTGTTTGGGTAAACCCTAAAGTAGCCAAAGTTTGGGAGTTAAAAACAGGACAAGAAGTTTGGCTCGAGAATCAAGATGGTATAGTGTCAACTTTTTCAATTAAAGTTAGAGTAACCGAGCGTATTCGTTGGGACTCGGTTTATATGGTACATGGTTTTGGTCATGCCGACAAAAAACTAAGCCGAGCTCATGGTAAGGGCGCTAGCGATTCAGAATTAATTACAAATGTTATGCTCGACCCTATTATGGGCGGCACAGGAATGCGAGGGAATTTTGTAACATTCCATGTAGATAAACCAAGCAAAGGAGGTCTGTTATGAGATATGCAATGGCAGTAGATACTAAAAAATGCGTGGGCTGTAGCGATTGTGTAGTTGCTTGTCAAACCGAAAACGATGTGCCAATAGGTTATTGTCGCGATTGGGTGGTTGAGTCAACCGTAGGAACTTATCCGCAATTAGAAACCGAAATTCGCTCGGAGCGTTGTAACCATTGCGATAATTCTCCTTGTGTGCGTTGTTGCCCAACAGGAGCATCGCATTATAGCGATGGTGGTATTGTTTTAGTAACTAAAAATAAATGCATTGGCTGTTCGGCTTGTATTCAAAGCTGCCCGTACGATGCTCGATTCACGCATCCCGATGGTTATGTAGATAAATGTACCTTCTGTTTACATAGAGTTAAGAAAGGAATGGAGCCTGCTTGTGTAGCGGTTTGTCCTACTAAATGTATGTATTTTGGCGATTTAGATGACCCAAATAGTCCGGTATCTAAAATACTTAAAACAAGAAAGTATAAAGTACTTGCTCCAGAGGCAGGAACTAAACCAAATGTTTATTTTTTAATCTAATGTTTGATTATAAATCCCGATTTCTGTGTTATGCTTGATCTCAAAACAGTCATTTACGAAAGTAAACTCCTTTTTTATTCGATCGGCGCAAGCCTTGAAATCAGATTTTATAATTCAACCATTGTAGAGATGGATTAATTATTATAATTATTGAAAATTAGTGCCATTCGTGGCTAAATAATATATTATGAAAGAAGAATTAATTATAAGCGGTAGGATGAATCCTAAAATTGACCCGGTATTACATGCTTGGGGATGGGAAATTCCTGTTTACCTATTTTTAGGTGGAGTAGCTGCTGGCTTGTTGTTTTTTGCCGGATTGTACTTTATTTTAGGTAAAGAAAACCAATATACCTCAGCAGTTAAAAAAGCACCAATGCTTGCTCCAATTGCATTAACATTGGGTTTAGTTGCATTATTTTTAGACTTGCATCATAAGTTGTATTTTTGGCGACTTTACACAACAATTAAGCTTGTGAGCCCAATGAGTTGGGGCGCATGGACATTAATGATTGTTACACCAATTTCAATGATATGGGCTGCATTAAATATAAAAGAGTGGTTCCCAAATTGGGATTGGAAATTTAAGATTATTAAAGATGCTATAACTTTTATTGAGCAATATAAAAAACCAATGGCTTGGGTAATGGTTATATCAGCCGTGGTGTTAGGGGTTTATACCGGAATATTACTATCGGCATTTAATGCACGCCCACTCTGGAATACCTCAATTTTAGGCTTGTTGTTTTTAGCATCGGGCTTATCGGCAGGAGCTGCATTAATTATGCTTTTAAGTAAAAACCCCGAAGAACGAAAGTTATTTGCTAAGCTCGATTTATTGATAATAGGAGTAGAGCTATTTTTTATTATTCATATGTTTATGGGCTTTTTGGCAAGTACACAAGCGCAGCAAGATGCAGCAGCTTTATTTTTAGGAGGCGAGCTAACAGCTGTATTTTGGATTTTTGTAGTTGTATTAGGAATGATTATTCCTGCAATTATAGAGGTGCTTGAATTAAAAGGAAAACATATTCCAGTAGTTATACCTGTTGCACTAATACTATTTGGTAGCTTTATGCTACGTTGGTTAATTACACATGCTGGGCAATTGAGCCGATATTTATATTAAATTATAAAGGGCACTTCGGCTACGCTCAGTGACCTAAGTGCAGAACAATATTGAAACAATAGAACAATCAAACAATAGAACAATCAAACAATATCACAATATGAAACAAACAAAATACATAAATCCCTACTTGGGTGGCGTGCTGCTAGGCATAGTACTATTGGCGGCTAACTTTATTTCGGGGCGAGGACTTGGGGCAAGCGGCGCTTTAAAAAGCGTAGTTGTAGCTACAACAAATGTTGTTGCACCTGAGCATGCCGGAAATGCAGTTTTTTATAAGCAGTATAACGATTCACATCCCGATGGACCAATGAAATCGTGGTTAGTGTTTTTAATGCTTGGAGTTGTTGCCGGTGGTTTTATGTCGGGTGCAATTGCAGGTCGTTTAAAGTTTAAAGTGGAGCATTCTCCGAAAATTAGCTCAAAGCGTAGATTAGTATTTGCTCTGGCAGGTGGTATCCTATTTGGCTTTGGTTCACAACTAGGACGAGGCTGTACTAGTGGTTCTGCTTTAAGTGGAATGGCGGTTTTATCCTTAGGTGGGATTGTAACAATGGCTGCAATATTTGGTACAGGTTATGCTTTAGCTTATTTTGTTAGAAAAAATTGGATATAAAAAACTAAGTGAACTAAAGTACTTAGAGTGCCTAAAGTATATTAGAGTTAAAACTATTGGCACTTCAAATTTTAGACACTTAAAACTTAAAAAAATATGGGACCTTTAATAGTAGATGGAATAATATCGCAGAGTACAAATTTTTTACTGGCAATGATTATTGGTGTTGCATTTGGCTTTGTGCTAGAGGCTAGTGGTTTTTCTAGTAGTAGAAAACTGGCTGGTGTATTTTATGGATATGATGCAGTTGTATTAAAAGTATTTTTTACAGCAGGTATTACAGCAATGATAGGCTTACTCTTCTTTAGCTTATTTGGATGGGTAGATTTGAGTATGGTATATGTAAACCCTACATACCTACCTAGTAATATTGCTGGTGGAGTAATTATGGGAGCTGGATTTATTTTGGGAGGGTTTTGCCCAGGAACAAGCATTTGCGCAGCATCTATAGGTAAAATTGATGCTTTAGTATTTATTGGCGGCTTGTTTATTGGTATTATCTTTTTTGCCGAAGGATATGCTATATGGGAAGAGTTTTACAAATCAGGATTCCAAGGGTGGCCACGTATAAACGAAAGTATTGGAATTTCGCAAGGCTTAATGGCTTTTGTTTTGGTTATTGTTGCCTTAAGTATGTTTTGGGTTGCAGAATGGGCCGAAAAGAAATTTCCGCAAAAAGAATATTAATACAAATAAATTTCAAAATTCAAAGTTCAAATTTCAAATATGAAACAGAATAAATATGATTTGGAAGAACGAACTTTGAAGTTTGCAATTGATGTAAGAATTTTTGTTAAAGCTTTACCAAGAACTATTGGAAATGTTGAAGATGCAAAACAATTGGTTCGGTCATCAGGTTCTGTTGGAGCAAATTATATTGAGGCTAATGAATCTTTAGGAAGTAAAGATAAGTTAATGCACCTCAAAATAAGTAGAAAAGAATGCAAGGAATCTATTTTTTGGTTAAGGTGTATAAATGAAACCAACGATTTGAAAAATAAAGATACAGCTATAAGGTTAATTGATGAAGCTACAGAGCTTTTAAAGATACTGTCGTCAATAATTGAAAAGCTAAGTTGATATGACATTTTTTTTGAAATTTGAAATTTGATTTTTGTTATTTAATATTTATTTTATGAATATATTTGAAAGTATAAAACCAAGAATGGTATTAGCAATTTTTCTAATTCCGCTTGCAGTTGTAATTGCTGCGGTACCTGAAAATACAACTAAGCCATACAAGTTAACTATGGAAGAATTGGTTAGCGAGATTACCGAAGGAGCACAGTATTATACAACCGACCAAATTGCCGATTATATTGTACAAAAAGACCCGTCGGTT
>JAUXEM010000315.1 GCA_030620515.1 Salinivirgaceae bacterium | reverse complement strand
TGATTACCCATTAAATTTGTAGTATTAATCACTTATACACCCTACCCATTACTAACATTTATTATATATTTATCGCTAGTATATTATGTCAAATAAATATACATTTACTGCTATTAGATTTCTCTCGGTAATAAGATATGCTATATTTGTATAATATTAATTTATTTTAACTACTTTCGATAAAAAGTAATTTATAATTAGACTATACAAGAGTATTATTGTATTTGTAAATATTTTATGTGTTACTGTTGGTGTAAATATTACACTATCAGTCGCTTGCATACATAGCATTACTGTTTATATTATATACTCTACATAGGTTATATTAAAAACCATTACCATGCAAAAAACACCAGACTTGTCAAGAGACGAAGTATTTGAGAATTTTAGAAAATTTGTAAAAGATGTTGGTCAACAAGGTGATACATTGGGAACTGTAGCACCACCAAAGCTAAAGGGTACAAAAAGTTTAATAGCCAAGCGGACTTTTTTAATGCGAAAATCGTATAAGCCAGAAACTCCGGTTGCAGCAATATCGTTAATTTTCCCCACTGAATTGTGTTGGGCTGCTGAATACGTTCCATTTAATTGGGAAATGTTTGCAAGCTTATTAGCCTCGCACTCAAAAGTAATTGAACTTACCAATACGGGATCTGCTCCTGTACCTCGCTGTAGTTTTATTAATGCTTTAAAAGGAGCCCAACTCACAAAAATATTACCTGCACCAAATGTTATATTAAGTTCAACTGCATTTTGCGAGGGTATTGGTCATATGTTTGGCGAGCTAAAAGAATTGTATAATCGTGAGCATTTGCATATTGATATACCATCGTACTATTCAAAAGATGCATTAGCCAATACTGTAATTCAGCTTAAAAATATGTTTCATTCCATTTGCGATATTAACAATATATCGCAAAACAAGCGACTAACAAATTTGCGTGAAGCAATGTATTACTCAACCTTGGCAAAACTTGAACATAACGAATTAGTACAGCTGCGCATTGATAATCCACAAGTGAATTTGGGTTTAGAACCACTGCATTGGCATATGTTGTTTTCAGCATTTTGGGGCGATAAAGCTGGCTACGAAGTTTGCAAGCAATTAAAAAACGATTTTATTGGTGAAATAGATAAAGAACATGAAAAAGGTACTCCAATTTCATTTTTTAGTTTAATACCTTATGGACGAAGCGATTTATGGCGCAAAATTAAAGATGCCGGTGCATATTCAACATTTGAAGGTGTAAACTATTTAAGCAATGAACTTAAATTTATTGATGTTGAAGAAATACATAGTTGCACAGAAAACGAGCTATTTGAAAATATGGCATATAACCTAATACACTCACCAATGCGTGGCTTAGATATGGCTAGTAAAACTGAACGTTTTATGAAAGATGCAAAAAATACCAGTGCTAAGGGCATGGTTATATTCACACATGAGCATTGTCAAATGCTAGCTGTAAGACTCGATGAAATTGAGAAAGCGGCCACTAAAGCCAATTTAAAATCAGTATCGATAAGTGGCGATTGTATTTTAGGAATGCCTCCTGGACCTGCTGGTATTCGATTAGGCACTTTCTTAAATTCGATTACTGGCAATAAAAAAACTCTTAATAAAATTGATGGCAATAGCTTAAGTATTATAAAACGTGGTGTTAATGATTGGAGAGTAGGAGTTGATTTTGGTAGTGGTTTTAGTAAATATACTGTTATTGATAACGATAACAAAGTTATTAAATCGGAAATGTTTAATTCAGGAATTGACTACCCTCATTTACTAAAAGAGATTAAAGCTAGAATAGGAAACAGTAGAGACATACATTTTGCAGTAGCAGGTGTTGGTGGCGATAATCCACATTTTAAAAATTTTGTAAGTACCCAAACTACCGAAATTAGTGCCTTAATACAAGCTGTACGTACTATATGTGCAAATCAAAATGATTTTACCGTTATTGATATAGGTACCCAAGATGTTAAAATACTTAAATTTAACGATCTGAATGAGGAACCTTGGGTTAATACTAACAAAAGCTGCGGTGCAGGTACCGGCATGGTATTAAAGCAAATTCTTGAGCGCTGGCAACAAACAAATCCTGAAATTAATTTTACCGATTTAGACGAAATGGCTTTTAATGCCGAAAATAGCGAATTGGTAAATACAACCTGTGGAATTTTTGCTGTAACAAATGTTGTGTCGGCTCTTGTACAATCGAATACAAAACGCCGTAAAGAAATATTACGTGGCGTATATGAATATATTGCCGAGCAAGCTATTCGTTTATTACCCCATAATGATAAACATGGTGGTTTGCTATTACTTACAGGAGGTATAGCAAATCATAAAACCCTTCAGTTGATTTTTACTGAACGAGGGTTCAACTTAATTGGTCTCCCTAGTCAAATACATCCACAGTATATTGTTGCTTATGGAACAGCACTAACTGTAAATTAGTGGTTATTTAAAATATTTGAATAAGTTAGCATGTAGTAGGACGGGTTTCAAAACTGCTAAAGCCCAGCCCTGTCAGCCGACTAGGCAGGCTTATCTTTGACATTTTTTACTAAAGACATTCAAAGTTATGGAGTTATATTGCTGACACTATTTAAAAAAAGTAAAAGCATTGACCCAAATGCAAAAGATGTGAATTGTAATAGTCTATTAATAAAGCGTTTACGACTGTAATTTTGCAAGTTGGGTTAATTGCTTTTTGG
>JAUXEM010000234.1 GCA_030620515.1 Salinivirgaceae bacterium | reverse complement strand
TATCGCCTTTGGCGATAAAGGCGGAGGAGGCTAAAGTATTTCTTTCAAACCACCACAATAAATTGTGGTGTTATTCTCATTATTTTATTATCTACCCACTAAATTCGTAGTAATACCCTTTCCTTAATAAAACACATGGGCAACTACTTTTAAAACCGCCAAAAAAAAAGGATATTCAAAAAAGTCACGACGTAAGGGCAACCACATTTACAATTTCCATTAATAAAACTCTTTTTTCTCCACGAATTACACGAATTAACAAGATTTCAAATCTACTAAAGTTGATTTTGAATAGTTTTTAGTGAAAGTTAGGGCAATTAGCGAACCATTTTTATTTTAGCATATTTAAATGCGGTTGCCCTAGTCACGGCGTGAATATGTTTGTATCATATTCGAAAAATAATATACACACAGTCTATCTATTAGCAATTCACACCGTGACTAATAGGAAGGCGAGAATTTTTAAAAGCAATTTCCCTGAATAAATACCTAACTATTAAGATTTGTTAATAACAATGTTTGAGCAGAATAAAAGTTTAAGCTAAGTTTGTAATTGGAAAAGATGCTAGACGTTAGATTATAGATACTAGACTAAAAAAAAGAAAATGGATATAATATTTTTACTAATAGGAATTACAATAGGTGCAGTTATTGGATGGATTGCATCTAAACTAATGGGACAAAAAACCACTAACCCACAAGCAGACAAAATTAATGAACTTGAAAAAGAACTTGCTGGTAAACAAGTTGCCTTACAAGTAGAAACGGAAAAGTATTTGAATATTGAAAACCAACTGAACGAAGTCAAGCTAGAATTAGAAAAACAGAGAGAACGGGTTATTGAATTAAATAGCACGCTTTCGGCGAAAAATAGCGATTTTGAGAATCTAAACGAAAAACTTCAAAACCAAACTAAAGAAGTGGAGAATTTACAAACAAAATTCACCGACCAATTTAGCAATTTAGCTAATAAAATACTGGAAGAAAAAACATTAAAATTCACTCAACAGAACAAAGAAAATATTGATCAGGTATTAAAACCTCTTAACGAAAAACTAAAAGACTTTAAAAAAACAGTAGAAGATACATATTACAAAAATGTAAAAGACCGTAGCGATTTGCAAGTAGAGGTGAGAAAGCTATACGAGCTTAATGCCAAAATTAGTGAAGATGCCAATAACCTTACCAAAGCATTGAAAGGTGATGTGAAAAAACAAGGTAACTGGGGCGAAATGGTTCTTGAGCGCATTTTAGAAACCAGCGGGTTGGAGAAAGGACGAGAATATAAAACTCAGGAGAGTTTCAATCTTGAAGATGGCGGAAGACACATGCCCGACGTGGTTATTTACTTGCCCGAAAACAAACATATTGTTGTAGATGCCAAAGTATCGTTAGTGGCATACGAGAATTTTGTTTCGGCGGAAACTCCTCAAGAACAAGCTTCTTTCATAAAAGACCATTTACGTTCAATAAGAGCGCACATTAAAGAACTATCTGACAAGCAATATTTTAAACTAGAAGGATTAAATACGCCTGAATATGTTCTTATGTTTATTCCTATAGAATCGTCGTTTAGCGTTGCTGTACAAGCAGATAATGCTTTATTTAATGAGGCTTGGCAAAATAAAATTGTAATTGTAAGCCCATCTACATTAATTGCTACATTAATGACCGTATCGTCTATTTGGAAACAAGAGAACCAAACGAAAAATGCCATTGAAATTGCTAAACAAAGCGGTAATTTATACGATAAGTTTCATGGACTAATGACCGATTTAATTGACGTTGGCAATAAATTAAAATCGACACAAAAAGCTTACGAAAGCTCTATGAACAAGCTAACCGAAGGTAAAGGTAATTTAATTAGCCGTGTTGAGAATTTAAAAGTACTAGGAGCTAAAGCTAGTAAAAATTTACCTCAAGGATTAATTGAACGGGCAAACGAAAATAATTTAGTTGGAGAATAGCTTAACCATGAAACTATTTCAATTAATAAGATTTACTTTTTTAGCACTCTTAATTGTAGGATGTAGTTCTAAAAACCCAGTGGTTCTAATAGAAACGGAATTAGGCAATATTGAGATTGAGCTATACGAAAAGGAGGCGCCTGTTACGGTTGCTAATTTTCTAAAATATGTTGATAAAAGCCTGTTTAATGTAGGTGAATTCTATAGAGTAGTAAGTATGGATAATCAACCCAATAGCAAAATTGAAATTGAAGTAATTCAAGGGGGAATTGGTTGGGACGATAATTTACCCAGACTAGACTCTATTACACACGAAAGCACTAAACAAACCGGCATAAAGCATGAGAATGGAACAATTTCGATGGCTCGCAACAAGCCTGGTTCAGCCAGTTCCGAGTTCTTTATTTGCATTGGATACCAACCTGCATTGGATTTTGGAGGAATGAGAAACCCCGATGGTTTTGGTTTTGCTGCTTTTGGAAAAGTTGTAAAAGGAATGGATATAGTGGAATTAATTCATAACCAACCTAATAAGGATCAGTTTTTAGAACCTACTATTAAGATTACAAGTGTTAGTCGTGTAAATTAACCGCTAGCTTTTTAACCCTACGTTTATTGCAAAATAAACAATTGCCTGATCCATTGGATCAAATTCCGGAATGAAACTCCTATTTATTCAGCAAGATAAGTTCGCTTTACTCTTTTTGAAATGCTGGTAAGTACCTCATACGGAATAGTATTCATCCATTCAGATATTTGTTGCAAGGGTAGGTTCTTGCCAAATACCTCAACTTGATCGCCCTCTTTCGCATTTATATCTGAAATATCAATCATACAAATATCCATGCATACATTACCAATTATAGGAGCGCGTTTTCCATTTACATAAAACTCACCTACTCCGTTACTTAACGACCTTCGTAAGCCATCGGCGTAACCAAGTGGGATAGTGGCTATAATTGTTTCCTTAGTTGCCATACCTTTTCGTCCATAACCAATAGTTTTACCCTTAGGGATAATCTTTATTTGAGCAATTGCACTTTTTAAAGTTCCAACCTGTGCCAATTTTGCATTAACTGCCGAAACCCCATATAAGCCTATTCCAATTCGCACAAAATCATATTGATATTTGCTAAAGCGTTCTGTTCCTGCTGAATTTAATATATGTCGTTTTACTGAATAAGGCAGCTCCAACATAAGAGCACTACTAATTTCGTCAAATAGCTCAATTTGTCCCAAAGTAAACTCGTCTTGTTCAGGCTCGTCGGCCGATGCTAAATGTGAAAATATTGTTTTAACACGAATATTTTCCATACTTTTAAGCTCGCTTATTAACTGCTTAGTTTCCGAAGCAAGAAAACCCGAACGGTGCATTCCGGTATCAATTTTAATGTGTATTGGGTATGGGCTATTTTCACTTTTCCCGGCAAGCCTATCAACTTCTCGTAAAGAGTGAAAACTATAAATTTGCGGTTCTAAATTATATTCAAATATCGACTCAAAATTATCCTCCTCTGGATTTAACACTATTATTGGAAGCGTTATTCCACTCTTACGCATCTCAATTCCTTCGTCGGGAAAAGCTACGGCGATAGCTGATACCCTCTGAAACTGACACAGATTAGCAATTTCATGTGTACCACTACCATAGGACGATGCTTTTAACATGGCAATAATGCCTGTTTCGGGATGTAATAAATTTTTAAAATAGTTGAGGTTAGCCTCAATGGCATTCAAGTCAATTTCAAAAATGGTTCGGTGCGATTGTTTCTGAAGTAATTTAGATATATTCTCGAATTCAAAACTACGCGCCCCTTTTAAAAGAATGGTCATGTTTTGCAATTTCGAAAATGAAAATTCATTAATAAAATCTGCTGTTGTGCTATAAAAGTCTTTACGTAATTCAAACAAGTCGGCATACTTGCTAATATTCTCGCCAATACCTATTAAGCGATCAATTCCCTTTTGCTTTATCATTACCGCTACCTTTTTATAAAGGTCGCTATCGTTGTATCCACTTTGTGCAATATCAGATAATACTAAAAGCCTTTGGCTATGTTGATTTTGATACAATAAAAAGTCGAGTGCTATATGCAGCGATTCCAAATCGGAATTGTAACTATCATTAATAATGGTACAATTATTAAATCCTTCTTTAAGTTCAAGGCGCATTGCCACATTCTCAAGCAAGGCGATTTTTTGCTGAATGTACTCGAAGGAATATTCCATTACCAAAAGAACGCAAATTGTAGTAATTGCATTTTCAACCGAAGCTTTATCAGAAAAAGGTAGAGTAACAGTAAAGTCTATGTCCTTATAGTTAAGAACCATCTTTGAAAGACTGCTTTTTTGAGAAATATTTTTAACAAAAAGATTTGCCCCTGGCTTTATACTCCAAGTAAAAAAAATGCGCTTTATACTATTTAACTTAGAAAGTTCTTGCTTTATTAGTTCAATATCTTGACAATAAATTATTGTTTCACATTTTTCAAAAAGCGTTACCTTTTCGGCTACTTTCTGTTGTAGTGATTCAAAATTTTCCTGATGCGCATCGCCAATATTTGTAAACACACCAATGGTTGGCTTTATAATATTGCTTAATGCCAACATCTCATTTGGTTTTGAAATACCAGCTTCAAAAATACCTAGTTCTGATTCTTCATTCAGTAACCATACCGATAAAGGCACACCTACTTGACTGTTAAAACTTTTTGGATTTCGGGTAACATATTTATCTTCGCTTAAGCACTGGTAAATCCACTCTTTAACTACCGTTTTACCATTACTACCTGTTATGCCAACAACAGGTACGTTAATTTTTGACCGGTGCCATGTAACTAACTGCTGCAAGGCTTTAAACGAATTAGCAACTTTAATAAAATTTGCTCGTGGATATTCTTCTTGTTTGTTTGGAAACTCTTCGACAATAAAATTACGCACTCCAATTTTATATAAATCGGCCAAAAATAAATGACCATCGTTTCGTATTCCTCGTAATGCAAAAAATAAACTTTCGCGAGGGAAAAGCACTTTTCTACTATCAATTAGTAAATAAGAAATTTTGCCCCCTGATTCTTTAATAAGTTCACCAGACAATATCTCCGCAATATCGTTAATATAATATGTAGCCATTGATTAAATTTTAATCAGACAAAAATAAGAGCTTTATTTAACAGGGCAAAAGCATTTAAAAATATAAAAAATAAAATGTCCACGAATTACATGAATTAACACGAAAAAATATTTAAAATCACCATTAGTTGATTTGAATTAGTG
>JAUXEM010000152.1 GCA_030620515.1 Salinivirgaceae bacterium | reverse complement strand
ATAATCAGTAGTAATGCAATAATTGTTTTTCTTCCCATTCTTTTGAATTTCTTCTGCAAATTATATCTACAAGTTAATTTTATGTTAATTGCTCACTAGTTTTACCAAAACGCCGTTCACGTTGTTGATATTCGTAAATTGCTTTATATAGTTCTTCTTTATTGAAATCGGGCCACAAAACATCTGTAAAATAAAGTTCAGTATAAGCTAATTGCCATAATAAAAAATTACTAATACGTTGTTCACCACTTGTTCTTATTAGTAAATCAGGATTTGGCATATTTTTGGTAAATAAATACTGATCAAATAAATGTTCGTTTATGTCTTCTGATTTAATTTTCTCTTTTTTTACATCACTTGCAATATTTTGTATTGCATGAATTATTTCGTCTTTTGAACTATAACTAAGTGCTAGGGTTAGTAATAATCCATCATTGTTTTTTGTCTTATCAATTGCTTCGTTTAATTTATTTCTAGTTTTATCAGGTAATTCATTTAAATTACCTATTGCATTTAAACGAATATTGTTTTTTAATAGTGTGCTTGTTTCCGAATTTATTGTAGAAATTAATAGTTCCATTAAAGCACGCACTTCATTTTTAGGACGATTCCAGTTTTCTGTAGAGAAAGCATAAAGGGTTAAATACTCAATGCCTAGTTCTGCACATGATTCAGAAGATTCACGTACGCTACTTACTCCATTCTTATGACCAAATATCCTAAGGTTACCTTTTTTCTTAGCCCATCTACCATTGCCATCCATTATTATGGCAATGTGTTTAGGTAATTTATCTAATACTAATTCGTTTTTTACTGACATGATAAAAAAAATATTCGCAAATTTAGTCAAATGCGGGACATTTCATCTTATATTTTATTTTATATGTCAATTTTATTCCAAAAATTGAATACCAATCGTTATTTCCCTCATAACACTGCTGTTTTATCTTGGAATTTGCGTTTGCTTCTTGATATGATACATCAACATAATCAGAAAAGGTTTTATAAAATGAAGTTTCTATGGCAATGCAAAACGATTTATTCAAATTATATTTTATTCCTAGTCCAAACGGAATAGCTAAAAGGTACTCCTTTTCTCCATTTGGTAGATATTGTATGCCTACTCCGGCTAAAACATAAGGAGTGTATGTATACTTTTTGTTTATGGGCAAAAAAGGAATAAAATTAAATTCACCCGCTATATTTAAGTCGTAAACATTTTGTGAAAAACTAGTGCTAACCACATCTGAAGGTATGCTATTTGAATTCCCATATAGTTGAATATAATTAACAGCAACTCGTAAAGCGTACCTAGTATCAAAATTATGTCTATAAAAGCCTCCTGCCGAGAATCGAGATCCTTTAAAGGGGACCTTGTTATAATCGCCTAGATAGTATGAAACTCCCATGCCTATGCCAATTTCTCCGCTTTTGTTTTGTTGGCTAAAAGCAGAGGGAAATGAAATTGCAAGAATTACTAGTATTGAGCAAATATATTTCATTTAATAAAAATTAATATCTGCAAAAATGGAAGTTTGATTTAATATAACCAAAAAATTTAACGCTTTTTAAATTTAGGAAGACCTTTCTTGTTCGAACGCAGCTTATGAATTACATTAATAGTTAAAGTTTGGTATTGATCCAAATAACTTCCGAATTCATTAGGGCTTAATGGATTCTTTCCTTTCCAAGCGTAGTCAAGCTTATCACTAAAAGCAATTCTGATGCCTGCTTCAAGATTTATAGAAGTGTATTTTGAGGCTCTAAATTTGAATCCTAAACCAATTGGTACTACAGCAGCAATATTCATAAAGTTTTCAGAAATGGTTTCATGATCTTTGGCTTGGTTTAAGCTACCTGTATTAAAAGTACCGCCTAAGCCTATAAACAAATAAGTTGGTACGCTAAAGTTTTTTAGCTTTGATTCTCCCAACTGTCTATAAACAGTGCTTCTTTTCTTTTCTTTAATAACTAATAGTTCGTATTTTACAGAAAGTTCAGTGAAAAATGAAGACATTCTGTAGCCTCTGTAATAATAGTTAGGATCATTAGCAACATCTTCAGCATATAGTTGCCCAAGAAACAGGCTTGCTCTAATATATTGACGCCCTTTGAAATTATATTTTAATCCAGCATTTCCAGCATATCCAATAGTATTAAAAAAATTCATCCATATTGGCTTTGAGGCATCTGTAGGTACACCTATGTCGCTCATAAGATTAACAAGTCCTATTCCATAATAGAATTCGTATTTCCTTTGATTCCATCGTTGACCATAGCTTTGCAGCGAGAGAAAAATAATTAGAATTAGTATTGTGTTTTTTATATTCATTATTTTTTTGACATTATATTATTAGTAAAAAATTACTAATTGTTCCAACATAAATTTTACTCTAGTTTGTAAAAGTAATTACTCTGACCAAAAATCACAATAATATGTCAATTTAAGAATTATTAGTAAAATAAGAAAAATTTATTGATGAATAGATGAAAATATCACTGAAATGACAGAAAAATACACAAATTATAGAACTGAAGAGTGTATATTTTGTAAATTATTTTTTTCGGAACTTAGGTAAACCTTTTTTGTTTGTTTTTAACTTGTGAATTACATTAAATGTTAAGAATTGGTATTGATCCCAATATTCTCCAAAATGGTTTTCAGGTGTACCAACGGCATTATCAATACCGTCGCTAAAAGTTATTCTTATACCTGCTTCAATATTTAAATAAGTATATCTTGATGCACGAAATTTCATACCAAAACCAATTGGTACAATAGGAGCTATGTTTGAGAAAGATTCCTTTGTAGCTTCTTTTCCTGATACATCCTGTAGATTCCCTACATTAAAAGTGCCACCAAAACCTATGAATACATATGTTGGGAGACTGAAGTTTTTAAGCTTTGATTCCCCTAGCTGACGATATACATTACGTCTGCTTTTCTCTTTTAGTATTAAAAATTCATATTTCACTGAAAGTTCTGTAAAAAAAGAAGACATTTTGTATCCGCGGTAATAGTAGTTGGGGTCGTTTAATGGATCCTCAGCGAAAAATTGCCCTAAAAATAAACTTGCTCTTGCATAATGTCTGTCTTGCAGATGATACCTAAGCCCTGTGTTTACAACAGGCCCCATTGTATTGAAAAAGTGCATCCAAATATTTTTGCTAGCATCGGTAGGTGCTGCAATGTCACCCATGAAATTTGACATGCCAATACCATAATAGAATTCATACCTTCTTTGATTCCAACTTTGAGCTTGAATAGATAATGTACAAAGTACAATAATTATCAGAAGGATTGATTTCAATCTCATTTTTGCTAAAGTGGTGTTAGGTTAGCACTCTTCTTTGGTAACTAAAATTTTGGCAATCCGTTTCTACCTGTTCTTAGTTTGTAGGCTATAGTTATTTGAGAAAACATGTAAAAGTCATTGTATTTTGCTTCTCCTCGTTGATTTCCAGGGCCATATGTAACATTTGGTAGCGGATCGCTATCGTCGTTGGTTTGTATACTAGGATCAGCCATTCTTGCAGCTAATTCGTTTGATTCTGCTAACCAGGCATTATCAATGTATGTTGTGCTTACGTCATCAATATAGTCTGTAAATGTCCAACGTGCACCGTATTCAAATCCAATGGAAAATTTCCGATTTAAGTTGTATTTAAAACCAATTCCAAAAGGCATTGCAAATTGAATTCGGCTATATTTCTCTCGTCCTTCCATCAATCCTTGTCCTTCTGTACCCAAAGGTTGTAATTTTACCCAATCACCAGAACCACCTTCTCCATCATCAGGTCCTTTTGGATTAAACCAAAAACCGGCTATTCCTGCAAAAAGATATGTGTTAAGTTTAATGTTTTTAAATGAAAACTTCCTCCTTCTTCTTAAGTTGTATCTGTGACTAGCTTGTTCCTTAATAATTGAGAATTCAAGTTGTCCTCCAAGTTCTAATAGCGGAGAGCGAAATGTTAGGTTTCTGTCTTGGCGTTCTGTGTTTTTCGCTTTGCTGTCGGCTCCAGCTAATTGACCGTATGCTAATGTTACTTTCACAGCAAGAGGCTCAAGTATCTTATAGCGCATACCAGCACTTAATAAATATCTTTGCGACATAAAGTCAAAATCGCCAACAAAGTGTGACGATTCATCACCACCGCCCAAATCACCCATGAAGCCAGTTACGCCTAATCCACCAACAACTTCGTATCTTGTTCTTTTCCACCTGCTTGATTGAGCATCTAGCGATGCTGGAATTAAAAAGGTAATTGTAAAAAAAAGTAGAATAATTTTACTCATATCCATTATTTTTTTCTAGATATACAATATTAAAAAGAAAATAGTATATCACTAAAGGTCAAAAATAAGAATTATTTTCAATATCAGGAGTCAGCTTTTACTTATTTTTAATTAAATGTATGATTATTGTGATTAATTACTTAATTTCTTTTATCAACACCCCACAATAGTTTGTTTCTAATGGTTTGATAAAAATTATGTTTTTTTAACTTGACAAGCGATGCATATTTATTTGCTTTTGCGATTTTTATTTCAAGTTTATCTTCAATTGGGTAAGATACCGAATCTAGAGAAACTAAAATTTTTTTGTCTCTGCTTTCTATTTTAAGTGAAATTGTATGGCTGTCAGGAATTATTAAGGGTCTGTTTGATAGGTTGTGAGGTGCTATGGGTGTAATTACGAAATTTCTTGACTCAGGTGCAATGATTGGACCGCCTGCACTCATTGAATATGCTGTTGAGCCTGTAGGTGTTGCAATTATTAACCCATCGGCCCAATAACTAGTAAGAAAATTATCATCAATATACGATTGAATTCGAATCATACTAGTTGTGTCTCGTTTTAACACAGCCACTTCATTTAGGGCGTATGGAAAATCAATATATTGATCGGGTATAAGCTCGGCTTTTAGTAGGGAGCGTTTTTCTATTCTAAATTCCCCAGTACATATGCAATTAATTGCTTCATTTATTTCTTCTGGTGATATATCTGCAAGAAAACCTAACCGTCCAGTATTTACTCCCAATGTAGGAATATCGGTTAGTTTAGAAGCTGTTATTCCTTCAATGAAAGTCCCATCACCTCCTATGGTAATTAGGTAATCTAAATTTCCGGGAATTACATTGCAGTCGCTTAGCTCAATTAATTTATTGGCAGAATAATTAAGTGTTTTGAATGTTTTTGTTGTTTCGCAGTTTAGCCAAATAGAAATATTTTTGACAACTAATGCGTCTATAAGTAACCTTAAAGTTTCTGGAAGCTTTGGGTTATTGTTTTTTCCGTAAAGACCAATTTTCACAATAATAAATACTTTAACGATATAATGCGAATATAGTCAATGTTCTTTAGAAAGCTTTTCCAATGTGGAGAAAAAATCCACTCTCTTTATTTTTATTTATGGAATACTCGAATCGAATAATTTGATCATAATATGCTACTAAATCAATACCAATTCCGCCACCATATAAATAAGTGTTTGGCAAAGTGTTTGATATGTCGCTATAGCTGTAGTTATTTTTCACATACCCTGAATCAAAAAACAGATTTACATAAAAACTATAGTGAATTTTGTTAAATTTTTTCCAACCCCAGGAATTTATTTGCTGAACGTTAAGTGGAATGATAGCATATTTTACAAAAGTCCGAGATGTGAAAATGTTTTGTCCATCAATTACATTGTATTCGTAGGCACGTAAATAATTGTCATACCCTAATGCATTTTGCAGAAAAAAAGGTTGGTCTTTATTTGATGATAGTTTAAGTGAACCTCCTATACCGCTATACCATCGACCTGTATGATTAAAATATTTGTAACCCGATAATCCTACCGAAGTTACTCCACCCATTTCTTCTTTAATTAAACTTAGCCCTTTTTGCTCTATATAACCTGAAATGTTAAAACCAGTTAATGGATAGTGCCTGTAATCTCTTTTATCATGATTGTAATTATATCGAATAGATAAGAATTCAGTATTGCTTTTGCCATTGCCAATGTAGTTATGATTTAGTTTAGCTATTGTATCTAATACATTTATATATGTATAGCCAAAAGTTAGATGATGTGTAGTATAGTGAACATTTCTATATTGGTAGGTTAAGTATGTAGTATGGTATTTTTTTGCATAATTATTAGAATCTCTATAAAATTCCAATTTATCGTTTAATGTAATATATGAACTTTCATGTTGGCGATACCAAGAAAACTCTATTGCAAGTCCATGTTTTTTATTTTTAGACAAATAAGGATTGCTGTAATAAAATTGATATTGTTCTTTATATCCAAATCGTGCTTTAACTTTTATTGTTTCCTTACGTCCTCTGAAATTGAACTTTGTTACCATTAATCCATAATTTATGCGTGACCAATCGTTTTCGTGCAAAAAAGCACTCAGATTCCTGTCTGCATGTTCAAGAATTGGATATGGCCAAAGGTACCATCGTTCTTCAAGTATTATAAAAATAGAAGAATGATTGGGGTTGTTGTCAATGGTGTTTATTGTTATGAAATTAAATAAAGATGTATTAAAAAGGTTTTCTTTTGTTTTAAGTAAAACATTTACCAGTTCCTTTTTATTGATAGTATCTCCTTCGGTAAAAAATAATTCTCTTCTGATTATCTTCTCCTTGGTTGTTTTGTTGCCTATAATTATTATTTTATCAACAACAATAATGTTTGAATCTGCCAATGGTTTTTTGGTAAATGCAAAAATGTTATATCCTAAAAATAGAAAAGATATAAAGAGTATTTGTTTTAGGATACAATTCACTTAAACATCAAGGTATTTAAAGAATGAACTAATTCTACTTTGTAGTAATGAATCTACTTCTTTAGTATTGGCATAAACAGCTCGTATGTTATAGCTGTATCTTTCGAATGTTTGAATAATAGCAGATAAATCAGTTCTGTTCGTTTTTATGGTTATTTCTAGTTTTTCAGCATCTTTTATTGAGCGTACGTACAAGCTTAATATTTTGGCATCGTTGCTTTCAATAATTTGAGCAATTTCACTTAAAGAGTAGTCATAGTTTTTAACATCTAATATTATTGTACCGCCAGGGTTTTCGGCCGACATTAAATGAGAAAATTCCTGCGCCAAATCAATTACCCGAATTAGTCCAATATAGTTTTCATTATTGTCGAGTACAGGAACTACAGATAGCTTTAGTTTTGAAACTAAATCAATAATTTCATAAATATGTTGTTGTTCGTTAACAAAAGGCTTTTGTAATGATAATGGATGGTTCATTACTGGGTTTTCAGGCTTGTTCATGTCGAAAATGTCGGCATCTGAAATCAGACCTATATATTCCTTTTCATTTACAATAGGTAGATGAGAAACTTTGAATACATCCATCCAATTCAATGCTTCAGTAGCTTTGTCATCCTTGTTTATTGCAGGAACTATTTCCGATATTAAATCAATGGCAATCATTATATGGCTTTTGTGTCAAGTGAAACCTTTAGTAAGCGGTTTAGGTAAAAATAATTAAATTTAAATTCCGAAGTAAGTTTCTTTAGAAAAACTTTTACTTTTTTATTAAAATTTATTTTGTGTATTAAATGTACTTACGTATGAGAAGCTAAATTGATTTATTTATTTGATAACTTTAGCGCTTGTAATGATAAATGAAACATAAGCGGGGTTAAATTATATGATAAAACTAAATTATAAGATATATGGAGAAGGAGAGCCATTAGTAATAATGCATGGCCTATATGGCACACTTGATAATTGGGTGGGTATTGCAAGGGAATTGCAAAATAATTTTAAGGTTATAATTGTTGATTTAAGGAATCATGGAAAATCGCCACATAGCAAAGTTCATAATTACGAGGTAATGGTCGATGACTTATTAAACCTTATGAATGATTTAGAAATATATTCGGCAAATATTATGGGGCATTCAATGGGTGGTAAAGTAGCTATGGCTTTTGCTGCCTTTAATCCAGAACGTGTAAAAAGATTGCTAATTGTAGACATATCGCCAAGAACATATTTGGTGGAAGAAGGGGATTTGCAGTTTACTGAGCACGTGAAAATTATGGATGCTTTGGCGAGTTTAGATTTATCAAACTTAAATAGTAGAGAAGACGCAGATAGCTTTTTGTCAAAAAAGATACCATTTGATAGAGTAAGATGGTTTTTATTAAAAAATCTTTACCGAAATAAGGACAAATCATTTGGTTGGAAATTAAATGTATCAGCTTTAAGGTCTAATTTAGAGAATGTGTTGCAAGGTTTTGAGAATCTTTCTGAAGAATTCAAGTTATTAGATTGTCCGGTTGTTTTTATAAAAGGTGGGGCTTCAAATTATATTCGAGATATAGATACTGAGCTTATTAATTCTCTTTTTCCTAATTCGAAAACTGTTAGCATTAATGAGGCTAGCCATTGGGTTCATGCCGAAAAGCCAAATGAGTTTTTGTTAGTAGTTAAGCAGTTTTGCATGTAGTTTAATTGGTTATGGTTGGCTTAGTTAGTTCAATATGAATGTCATTAATATCATGAACACCCCTGAATTTCATGAATACTTTACATATAGTAATTACATCTTTTTGACAATATTCTGCTATTTTATTTATATCGTTTTCCTCCCAATATATTCTATTAACCATACTGCCATCAATATCACCTTTTGGCGATGGAATATGAAATAGCGCTGCAAGTAAATCTAGTGATGTGTAGTGTTTGTAATCGCCAAATTTCCATAGCTCTAAGGTGTCGAGGTGTTTTATTTCCCATGGTTTTTTTCCAGAAATAGATAATATTTTTGGTAGCTTAATTTCGTTAATTAGCATTCGACGGGCAATATACGGAAAGTCAAACTCTTTGCCATTGTGAGCGCATAAAAGATGTTTGTCTTTATTGAAATGGTTATTTAGTAAAAAGGCAAAGTTTTTTAAAAGTTGTTTTTCATTATGTCCGTAAAACGATTTTATTCTTAAGTGCTGTTGGCTGTTGTGCTTTATTATAAATCCAACTGAGATGCAAACTATTTTCCCGAATTCAGCCCAAATACCAGCTTTTTCATACAATTCCTCTGGCGATTTGTTTTCTTTTTCTGCAAGCCAACTTGTTTTTTTAGCCCATAAATACTTTAATCTATCATCTAAATCAGAGTATTCTTGAGTGATAGCTGCTGTCTCAATATCTAAAAATAGTATGTTTTCATTTTTAATTTTATCCAACATTTTTTACAAATTTTCTTTTTCAAGATACACCCAATATACAACTTTTACCTAAGGGTTCACTCAAAAATAACTTCCGATTTTGACCCAAATTGAGCGATTAGCTATCGCTAATTAGCTCAATCGACTGAGCAATTGTAAGTTTAACAAATCTTCGTTTCACTTGATTTGTGGTAAACCACAATTCCTAGGTCGGGGTTAT
>JAUXEM010000130.1 GCA_030620515.1 Salinivirgaceae bacterium | reverse complement strand
AGCGGGAATTTGATTAATCAAATTCCCGCTTCTTTCAATATCTATATATAACAGCTATTTTGTTTCCCTAACTTGACTAAATCCAATTCCTAGTACTTTTTCAAAGAATCGAATCTGTTTCATTTCTTTTGAATTAATTAAACACAGTGAAACACCTTCTTTTCCGGCACGAGCAGTTCTTCCACTTCGGTGGGTATAATACTCATCTTTATCGGGTAACTGATAATGCACCACGTATGCCAAATCTGCAATATCGAGACCACGAGCTGCAATATCTGTTGCAATAAGTATTTGTAATCTTTCTTTTTTGAAAGCACGCATTACTTTATCACGCTCTTTTTGCAGTAAATCGCCATGAATAGCTCCTGCTGCAACATTTTTAGCAAGAAGCTGCTTTTCTAGTTTTTGCGTTGCTACTTTAGTCTTGCAAAAAATAAGACCCCTAGAGTCCTTTTCTGTTTTCAAAAATTGCAGTAGTATATGTAGTTTGTCAGCATCATCGCAAATAAGGTACTGATGCTTAATATTTTTATTAACTACATTTTTAGCGCTTACCTCTATCCTATGTGCATTAGGTGATAAATGCTCGTTTACAATTTGTTTTATTCCCTGAGGAATTGTTGCAGAAAAAAGCCATTTACTATCAGCGGTAGCTACGTATCCCAGAATTTCATCTAATTCTTTTTTAAAGCCCATGCTAAGCATTTCATCAGCTTCGTCTAATATTACAGTTTTAACATGGCTTATGTCAACTGCTTTACGTTTAACAAGATCAATTAAGCGACCTGGTGTTGCAACAATAATATGTGTTGGTCTTTTTAATGAATTTATTTGGATATCGATTTTCTCGCCCCCATATACGGCTTCCGAAAATATTTTATCGGTATATTTTGTGAACCTAAATAGTTGTTTCGCAATTTGCTTACCCAGTTCGCGAGTTGGACAAAGAATAAGACCTTGTACTTCTTTTTTTTGTACTACTATTCTATGAAGTAATGGCAAACCATAAGCAGCTGTTTTACCAGTACCAGTTTGAGCTTGTCCAATAAGGTCAATTTTATTATTTAGCAAAATTGGAATAACTTCGCTTTGTATTTGTGTAGGTGTAATTATATTTAACTCATTTAATCCCTTAATATAGTCTTTACCTATGCCTAATTCTTTAAAAGTCATTTATTATATATTTTAAAATCCGCTGCAAAAGTAGTTATTAAAGCTGAGTTATTTGTTTATTAGATCGTTAGATTTTTGGAATGAGTAATAAGTAGTCTTTTCAATAAAACGCCAAATACTGCGTTATTCTTGTTTTGAAAACAGTCATTCACAAAAGTGAACTCCTTGATTTTCAAAACTTCGAAAGCCTTGTCTTTGACATTTTTTGCTAAAGACTTTTGAAAATATGGAGTTTTATTGCTGACACTAAGTAGTGAATGGTGAGATTAAATACATCTTACGGAAGACTATTAAATATTTATCTCCGTACCAAATAATACTTATTTACTCTCTAAAACTTGCTCTGAAACTAAAAACACAACAGGCTTGCCTGATATTGGGTTAGTTCTGGTAACTACAACGGTATTGTAAACATCTTCAATATTGTTGAAAGTAAGAACATCATGAGGTTCGCCTTTAAAGTGCACTTTGCCGTTGTTCATCATTACCAGATAATTGCAGTATTCGCCGGCTAAATTAAGGTCGTGAATAATCATTAATACAGTTAGACCAAGTTGTTTATTTAATCGTTGAATTAAATTTAACACTTGTACTTGGTGGGTAATATCAAGGTGTGCCGTTGGTTCATCAAGTAGCAATAATTGAGGCTCTTGCGTTAAGGCACGAGCAATTCCAGCTAATTGTTGCTCACCCCCACTTAGCTCACTCATTAGCTTATCTTTAAATCGCCAAACATCGGTCAGCTTCATGTATTTTTCAGCTAAGCGGTAATCCTCTTTGCTTTCGAAAAAAGTAAATCGGCTTTGATATGGAATACGTCCCAATAATACATAATCGCATACTAAAATATCTTCAACCTCAATTTTTTGTGTGACAATGGCAATATTTTGTGCTTTCTCTTTATAAGCTAACGAGAATACATTTTTATCATTTAATGTAATATCGCCAGCAAGCCTCTTTAATTCGTGAGTAATCCCTTTAAACAAGGTTGTTTTGCCTGAACCATTTGGACCTATAATACCAGCAAATTGACCTTTATGGATAGAGAAACTAATACCCTCAATTTTAAATTTATGACCATAGCCACAAGAGAAATCATTTAGTCTAAAAAATTCTTTATCCATATTTATCTTTTAAAACTATTTTTTGCTAAAACAACAATAAACAAAGTTCCTCCAATTATACCAGTAATTACTCCTACGGGTAGTTCGTTTGGTGCAATAACAGTTCGTGCAATAGCATCGCTAAGTACAATAAAACTACCACCAACAACAAACGATGCGATTAAAAAAATACGATAATCGTTGCCAACCAATAACCTAACTAAATGTGGTATAACTAATCCAACAAAACCTATTACGCCGGCTACTGCAACGCAAACACCAGTTAATAAGGATGCTATTATAAATAACAAACGTATGGCCCATTCGGTATTAATGCCTAAATGCCGTGCTTTTTCTTCGCCCAAACGTAGTGCATTTAGTGGTTGTACAAACATATAAGATACCAATAAACCAAGGGCTGATATTATAGATGTAGTATAAATTAAGGTCATATTTGGTTCATCGAGCGAACCCATTATCCAAAATATAATGCTATGTATGTTTTCAGAAGATGATATTGCCATTAAAAACATCATGCCCGATGAGGATATGAAACTAATCATTACACCTATTAGTAACATACTCTGCATTTTTAAACGTCCTTTTTTTACGCTTAAAACATATACTAATATTATGGTTACCATAGCACCAATAAAGCCAGCTAAAGGGAGCATGAACAAACCAATAATTTGCTGTAAGCCAAAAACAATAACAATTGAAACTCCTAAAGCTGCACCACCTGAAATACCTAGTGTATATGGTTCAACTAATGGGTTACGGTAAATGCCTTGCAGTAAAACACCTGCTAAGCTTAATGCTCCACCAACGGCTAAACCCAATAAAATTCTAGGTAGTCTAATTTGAGTGATTACCGTATATTCAACTGAGTCTTGCTTGTTTATAAGTATATCTGGAATGCTCAGAAGTGATATGTCGAATTCACCCACCCAAAGGGAATATAGCACTACCACAAATGCAAGCAGAATAAATCCGATTAAAAAAAGAAGCCATTTTATGTATTTGTTTTTCATTTTAGTATTGAGTAATTAGTATTAAGTGTCAAGTATTTAGTACTTCATCATTGAATCATTCTATTATTCACTAATTATATTACTATTAAAAAAAACCACGAATGCACGAATAAAAACTGAGTACTATTAATTAATACTTCGTTAAATCTTTGTCTCTCGCAAAGCCGCTAAGTCGCAAAGATTTGATATTAAATCAATTAGCCATACTGTGCTAATTGTTGTAATTAACTATATATCAGATATATATAACAACATACCGAACCGTTGATTAATTGCATTCTCTTTTTTATTCCAAATTACACGTTATATATTCTAACAATAGTACGTTATATTATGAGTCCTACCTTGGTGGCAGGCAGGTTTGAATAGTGAGATGAAATATAAAAGACTAATAATAAAATACATACAAAAAAATCCATCTCTCAATACAAAAGTCTTAATATAAACACTTACAAAAACGTAACGAACTTTTGTTCTAACTGCTATTTCGGACAAAGCTTCGTTCTTAATTATTAGAATAATGCTGTTTAAATTGCACCAAACTACTGCAAATGTAATTTAAAAATTTAGTTGAATATAATTATTTAGTCCCAATTATTCTAAATGAACAACTATAACCACCCTTATGTAAATTTTACAAATAGCAATGCAAAACACTTTTTTAGCAAACCTTGGAGTATTGTTTTTTCAGCTCAATAAACTGTAGTATATTGAACACCGCAAATAAATAAAACATGCATCAATTAAAACACCTAAAATATGAATAGAATAATAAAATTTTGGCCATTTTTAATTGTAATAATTACAGTTTTTATTTTGCAAAATAAAAACATAAACCAATATCCTATACATAAGCATTCGTGGGCACAAGCAGATCATTATGCCATAGCTAAAGGTTTTTTGAATAATGGTATGAATTTTTTTAAGCCCGAAACTTATGTAATGAATCAACAGTTCCCTAGTAAGTTCAACGTTCCAAATGAAACAAGCATAACTGCTGCCGATTTTCCTATACACAATTATATACCGGCATTAGTTATGAAAGGCTTAAATAATACAAATCCCATAATATACCGGCTGTATATTTTGTTTTATAGCTTGCTTGGTCTTTTCTTTTTTTACCGAATAGCTCTTTTAGTATCCAAAAACGAATTGCACGCAGGGTTTATAACTATTTTTGCTACAACATCATCGGTTTATACATACTATCAAGCTGGCTTTTTACCAACAATACCAAGTATTAGTAATGTTATTATAGGATTTTATTTTTACCTAAAATATATTGAAAGCAAAAATCATAAATTATTTTTAATTTCAATTTCATTTTTAACATTAGCAGCTTTAGCTCGCACACCTTTTAATATATTTTTAATTACAATTTTTTGTGACGAAATTTTAAAAGTTTTTAAGACTAAAGTAATTAAATGGAAAATATTTGCCACTATTCTATTAGCTTTTACTCTAATTATTTTCTATTACCTGTACAATAGATACTTACTAAATGCTTATGGCTCTATATTTTTAAACAAACCCTTACCGCCAAATAATATTGCTCATGCAAAGGAATTAATATTTTTTTCACTAGAAAACTGGAAATTTCAATATTTTTCGAAGTTACATTACATTATTATTTTAATAATTTTACCATTAGGTTTAATCCTATGGTATAAAGACAAAACACTTAACACCCAGCAAGCATCCCTTATTCAAATAATACTTATATCATTTATTGGTTGTTTTATGTATTCGGCTTTAATGTTAAAGCAATTTCCGGTACATGATTATTATTTTCTTGATACTTTTTATTTGCCAATTATTTTCTTGGTACTTATTGTATTTAGTTTTATAAAAGCCAATAAAAAAGTTAATTATCTGTTATTTGGTTTTATGTGTGTTTTATCTGTTTTTATGATTAAAGCGGCATTCTTAAATCAAGTAAAAACAAGAGAATTCAATTATTGGGATAAAGTGCCAATTACATATAATGCTTACAAAGATGCTGGCAAATTATTGGAGACACTAAAAGTTAGTAAGAATGCTAAAATAATGGCAATGTATCCTATTGCACCAAACTTACCTTTTATATTAATGAACAGAAAAGGTTTTGCTATTCAAAGTACAAATTACGAATTAATAGAAAATGCTTTAACATGGGATTTTGATTATATTACCGTTGCAAATAGTTTTTTAGTATCTGATGTTATAAACGAGTATCCCGATTTCATTAATAAGGTTGAAAAAGTGGGAGGAAACAACGAATTATCAGTTTATAAATTAGCCGATACTGTAAACCAAACTAATTTGCTAACTTTTTTAGAACTCAATAAAACACCTCCTATCGTAAACGAGTTTATTAGTTTTGATACTATAATAAGTGAAAAATGGGAAAATACATATTTTAGCGATTCCATTTCTTATTCTGGCAAAAATGCTGGTTTTCTGAATAAAGAGAATGAGTATGGAATTACTATTAGATATAATAACCTAGACACCCTAGCTTATTTACCAAAGTATATTTTATTAAATTCTTTAATATGTGCCGATACTTTAAACAAAGCATCTATAGTTATATCTATTGATAATAGTAAAGGTAATATGCATTACAAAAGCTACAATATAAAAAGCTTTATTAACGATACCATACAATGGAACAAAGCAACAGTTTTTCATAATTTGCCACCCTTAAATTATAAGAAAGCAACAGTATCAATATTTATATGGAATAGGGGAAAAGATTCCTTTTTATACGACGATTTTAGTATCTCTATTTATTGATAAAAGCGAGTTGTAAAATACGTATTTTGCATAATAAATGACAAAATACTTCTTACTCACAAAAAAAAAAGTGACTTTGTAATAGTCTGATAATAAAGTCAATACATGAAATATGACAAAAGACATATCGTTTTAGTGTTTGCCTTTTAGGCATTAATTAAAAGCAATATGTTTATAAAGTTACTGCATTATGAGAATACATACAATTTGTGAAAAACTGCTGCAATTAGATCAATTAATACGATTACAAATTGCTGGTACACCAAAATAAATAAGCAATAGAATGTAAATGTCGGTAGCAACATTTACAAATATTTACTTCTAAATTATCGAACTTATTTATGAATTAACCCTTAGTTACGACTTTGCTGGGCTAATTTATTTCGACTTCACTCGGATAAAGTGCACTTCGGCATTGCTCAGTGTACTTTTGCCATTCATTGAGCAGAGCCGAAATAAATTTTATGAAAAATTAATTGAACTAATTCTCTACTATGTTGTATTACTGTATTAAGAATAAAAAACACAAAAGATGGAAGAAGTAAAATCGCCTTGTATAAAAGTTTGCAAACACGACAATAGTGGTATTTGTTATGGCTGCCGCCGTACCAGAGAAGAAGTTGGTGATTGGGGAACATATACTAATGAACAAAAACAAGCAGTACTTGACCAACTGGGTTCTCGTAAGAATTCAGATGAAGAACCAAAAGTATTTTTGAGGTAAAAATAATTAGGAATCTTAAGTTTTGGTTAAGATTTATGATTTGACTCTAATGCTTGAAAATCAACACATAACACCTTTGTATGCAGGGTGTTATTTTGATTTTCATTCCTCGTATAACACGCACTTTATCTACCACTATAAAGCATTACCTAGTCATTGTGCTTAAAAGTTGTAAATAAGTATTGTAAAATGATATTTACATTTCTAATATAGCAAACACATTATAAATTTTATATAAGAAACCTTATGTTTGCACACCAAATCTTTTGGCAGCGAATTATGAATATATCTCAAGCAAGTAAAATAATAAAAGGTAGAATTAAAAAACACCCTCTTTGGTTAACACATGTAATTACTTATACTTGCAATGCACGTTGTGAAATGTGTGCTCGCTGGCAAAAAGAGCATGATTCTGATAAAGAACTATCAAAACAAGAGTGTTTCAACCTAATTGACAATGCAAGCCAAGCAGGTATTCTATTTTACACTATGTATGGTGGTGAACCACTAGTATACAAAGATGCACCCGATGTGCTTGCTTACGCAAAATCGAAAAATTTACTAACGGCTATTAATACAAATGGATTTTTTCTGAAAGATAGAATAAATGAAGTGGCATTATATACCGATTCTATTATTGTTTCAATTGATTCGGTAGGAAAAAAGCACGATGAAATGCGTAAACTCCCTGGTTTATTCGATAAAGCTGTGGAAGGGATTATTGCAAGCAAAACAAAAGTAAAGTTATCTATAAATAGCGTTATTACTGCCGAGAATAAAGAAAGTGTTCCTCATTTAATTAACTTATCTAATGAACTTAAAGTACCGATATTCATTCAACCCATTGTTCGCTCTGCTGGCTATAACGACCATTTAATGTTAAGTAAAGAGGAAGAAAAAAACCTTTATAAACAGCTTATTTCTTATAAAACGAAGGAAAATAGGCTTTTAAATTCAACTACCTATATAAAAAACCTACTTTATGGAAAAGTATCAAATTGCCATGCACCAAAGGTTTATATCAGAATTGAGGGCGATGGCACTATTGGCTTTTGCAATAATAAAGAGTGGGGAAATATTAGAGACACACAACTAGCTGATGTATTTAGAAGCAGTGCATTCAAATATCATTGTAAAAACATGGAGACTTGTACAAAATGTGTTAGCGCTTGTACCGACATTTCAAAGCTCTATAATAATCCCTTTTATTCAGTTAAGATTGCCTCAGAATATTTAAGGAATCAAAAATAATATGTTGTTAGGTTTTTACTCTCCTTGCATTAAGTTTTAATATTGCATAAAGCATAATACCTGTACTTAACCATTGTATTAAAGTGAATTTACTATCATTAAAAATATAGTCAAATACAATAGCTGAAATTGGAAAAAGCAATTCAATTATTACTGAAACTATTGCTTTCACTTGATTTAAGCCATAGTAATACAAAAATATTGCTCCACTACCGGTAGTTAAACCAATTATTACAAAGAAAATCCAGTTACTTGTAGTAGCAACTTGAAATTGAGAAAACACTCCTGATACAATTACTACCACCAACATAATAAGCGTTGTAAAACCATAACGATAAAAAGTGATAGTTTTTGCTCGATATCTATCCAGCATCATTTTGCTAAACACGGTTGATGAGCCAAAACAAAAAGCTGCTAATAATGCATAAAGCACCGAATATACAGTATTAGCATCCGTTTGTATATTTGGTAAATTAAAACCAAATGTAAGTGTATATCCAGCTATTATAGCTATAAATGCAAAAAAGATAAATCGTTTTGTAATACGCTCTTTTAATAAAAATGCTGCTAGAATAATAGCAAAAATAGGTTGAAGCTTTTGTAATAACACAACTACACTTAATTCCTGAAAATTAACTAAAAACAATGCTTTTACTATTGCCAAAGTACCTAGTGCACCACCTGTTAAAGCAATGGCGATCATTGTAGCAAAATCTTTTCTTGAAAATGACTTTAGATATTTATAATGCTTAAATAAAAATGTATTCATTACCACAAATGGTATAAGATGTAGTATAAATACCACAAACGACACATTTAAATTAAATAAACGAGGAGTTAGTACAACACCATCGAATCCCCACATAATGGCAGCAATGCTAATAGCAACTGCACCTATCAAACTCTTATTGTTTTTCATCTGTTTAAAAATTATGATTATGTAGCGAGTTGGTACAAAGTTTAATCATACTTTCCGAAGGAATTTCGGAACAAGCTGTGTGTGTCTTTGTAATTATCTCAGATCTACCTTGTCGGCAGATAGGTATGGTCTGTTTCATTCGTCAATAAAAAAATCATCGTTAAAATTAACCAAATACAAGCGCTCTACTGGCCGTGTAAAGGCTGTGTAAAGCCATCGTAAGTATTCTATATTTAGCATATCGTCCTTTAGCCACCCTTGGTCCACAAAAACCGCTTTCCATTGCCCACCCTGGGCTTTATGACAGGTTATAGCATAACTAAATTTTATTTGTAAAGCATTAAAATACGGATTCTCTTTTACTGCTTTAATTTTATCCTTTTTAGTGCGGAGCATAGCGTAGTCTTCCAAAACAGTGAAAAACAGTTTATTATTTTGCTCACCAGATAAAGAGGCTGTTTCTAAGGCAAGGGTATCTAAATTAATAGTTGCCTCAATTTCTAGGTCGGGATAATCCATAAAACGCAACGAAACATTAGCGAACCTAAATCCATAAAGTTCTTTATATTTTCCAATTCGGGTAATTTCAACAATATCACCATTGGCAATAAAATCTGTTACATCAGTTTCATTTTCAGTTAACCAATAATAATTATTTTTCACAATCATTAAAAAATCGCCAATACACAATTCATCTTCGTGCCATAAAATAGTTCGCCTAATACCTTCATTATATTTATTAGCTCGTTTATTCGATCTGCATATAACAATAGTATTCTCCATTCCAAACTCACTGTAGCAGCTTTCAATTTCTTCAATTAGCTCACCGCCGGCTATTCTTCTAATATCTTTAAACGGTTTCAAATCTAACGAAGGGTACCCTTCTTGGGCATCAGTAATTTGATTACGAATAATTGTAGCATTATGTAATATCCCTGATTCTTTTGATTGACGAACTACATTAGACAGTATGCATTCTTGAACCTCAAACCCCATACTATCAATAACATTAACATCTAGCGCAGGACTAACAGCAAGCTTAACCGGTGGCAACTGAGCAGTATCGCCAACTAAAATTATTTTACAATTTACACCGCCATAAACATATTCAAATAAATCGTCTAATAATCTACCACTACCAAAAATTGAATTCTCACCAGATCCGTTTGAAATCATTGAAGCTTCATCAATAATAAAAATAGTGTTTTTATGTAAATTCTTATCCAACTGAAACTCCCCTATTCCATCCTTTATAGTTTTTTGTCGATATATTTTTTTGTGTATTGTAGATGCTATTTTACCCGAATAGCCTGATAAAACCTTAGCTGCACGACCTGTTGGAGCTAATAAAACAGATTTCATTTTTAACATTGGTAAACTTTTTACCAACGAGCTTATTATTGTAGTTTTACCTGTTCCGGCATAACCTTTAACCATAAAAACACTGTCTTGCACCGCTTTAGGGTTTGAAAACTCCCAAACAAACTCAGCCAATTGCTCCATTAATTTTATTTGGTCGGTAGTTGGCAAGTAGTTTAAATTGCCTTTTATTATGTTAACGATATGATTTTTTACCATATAAGTGTGAAAAATGAGCTTTGTTAATTGCTAAACTAAAATTATTTATAAATTTGCATCCAAACTTAGTTTAAATGTTTTTTATTTGAAATATTTATGGAATTATAAATTGTTTCACTCATAATAAAAGATATTTGCACAAAACAATAATAAAGTAAATACGAAATTGTAAATACATAATTAAAATTAAATTGAAATGAAAAAACTAATTCAAGTTGCT
>JAUXEM010000055.1 GCA_030620515.1 Salinivirgaceae bacterium | reverse complement strand
TTGTGGTGTTATTCTCATTATTTTATTATCTACCCACTAAATTCGTAGTAATACCAACAAAATAAATATATTTAATTACATTATATAAAACCCTTAGATTATGAAAAACCTGGAACAGTTAAGAGCAATTAAGGAAGAAGTAAAAAACATGCAATTCAGCTTTAAGAGTATACACCGAATAATGCATTTAGTGTACCAAACTCAAGATTTTCTTAACACTACTACACCTATCCCTAATAAAGAAATAGCCCTACATCAAACACAAAAGGTGATTAATACTGATATTTTGAATTTAATTAAAAGCAATAGTGATAAAGAAATTGAAACTGCCTATAAAAAACTGATTACGAATTTCGAATTAGTAATGAAATATATTTCGAATTAGTAAATTACTAAAATGTGTTTTCTAATCAAAACACTTAGGGTTCATTCAAAAATAATATTCTAATAGTTAACATTAGCACTATGAAAATTATCCTTGCTACTTATTTATGGTAGTAGTATCTGCAATAGAGCGCTTATACACTGAAGATTTCAGTAGCTGCTTCCCTCTATTTCTGTTATAACCAATATGCTTAACTTGATAATCATATTTATTGAAAACAATATTTATTAAGGCACAAATATTTTCATTTTCAACACCTTCATAAGTTCTTTTCCAACCAGGCATATTTTGCAAACGATTGGGAATATTTAGCTTTTTATTGCTAATAGTAGTTTTATTAGTATAGCTAACACAACATGCATTATTTGCTGTATCAATCATAACTTGCATCATCACAACACCTTTAAGCTTTGCTATTTGTTTTTCTTCTATCCCATTCAAAAAATCGACAATTAAAATGGAATCGTTGGGTTCATAAAATATGTATTGGTCTTTATCTTCAAGCATAAATCTCAAAGGACAAATGGTTGATTGTTCAACATACATTTTTTGTCCAAAAACAGATAAGGATATTAACCAAAATATTGATAGTAGGAAACATTTCATAATATTAAATTTACTTGAAACTAAAGATAAAAAACAATAAAGAATTGGAAGCAAATTTAGCCTTTATTTTATAAATTGCATTACTTTCCTTCTTTACCATCTAATATAACAGTATCGAGTTTATAAACAGAGGAAGCTTGAAAATAACCTAATACAGAAGGAGATAAATTATTAGACGGATTAACTACAGGAGGTTGAATATTACTATAAAGGTTTGTGGTTTGCCTGCTTAAAGCCATATAGTAATCATACATATTTTCCGATAAAGAATAAATACACATCTTTAAAGTATCATGTAAATTAAAAGCAATAGGTAATTTTAGCGATTGATTTTCTTTATATAAACGATCTTCAAAAACCAATAAGTCTTTATATCCACTATATAAAGAATCATTAACAGTTACTTCAACTTTATAATATCCAACAGAATCGGGGTTCACAAATAGGTTATAATATAAATAATACCCTTCACCGTATTGCAAATCATTCAAATAAGTAATATAAACCCCTCCTACTTTGGGCTTTGATGTTATTTTTTCAGATGACATATAAACAGCTCCATCGAAATCCACTTCCAGCCTATATAAATTCCCAACTTCACCATTTGTTGTTGAAGAAAGATAGACTCCATTCCCAATAAATTCTAATAATTCTTCATCATTAGATGATTCATTAACAACCTTAACTTGTGCGTTATTAACAGCCTCATAATTATTAAATTGCTCCCCGCCTACCGATTTTGTAACTAATACTTTACAAGGTGGAGAACAATCCGTTATTCTACCCTCAATAACCAAAGTCTGTTCTCCGTCAATAAACAGACTATACTCACTTGGTTCAAGGCAAGCAATTGTCAAAGTAAACAGTATTACAGATGCTATTAATATATTTTTTCTTTGCATAATTAAAACTTAAATCTATATGATATTGAAGGTACAAATTGATACAAATAAAAATACTTGGGATCTAATATTTGAGTATCATCGTCACTTTTATCATCAGGAGAAAAATACACTACACCTAACATATTTTTACGAAAATAAGCATTGTAGATAGAGAAATTCCAATAACTCTTCCACCTTCTTAAATGATTCTTTTTCCCAGCAATATCTACACTCACATCAAGCCTATGGTAACTAGGTAATTGTTTTGTATTTATTTTATCATCATCATATTTTAAATATGGTTTACCTTCAATTTCATATTTTCCGGTAGCTGCTGTATATGGTGTTCCGTTCGCCCATTGCCATGCTAAAGAAGCTGTATACCTTTTTCCTATTCGATATACTCCCGATATATTAAAGTTATTTTTACGTACGTGACTTGCCGGGTAAGGATTATCATTATTAATACCATTTGTAGTCCATAATACATTGCAATAATCATACGAAGCTGTTGCCCTAAACTTCTTAGCTTCTACTGCAATAGACAACTCTATTCCCTTAACTTTTCCAGATGCGGTATACAACAACTCTTCTGGTTCATTACTATAAAGCACTTGCATATTCTGAAGCGTTTCAATTAAATTATCCATTTTTCTATAATATGCTTCAATTGAATAACTAACTATTTTTGACTCTTTTCTATATATACCAATTGCATAATTATCACTTATTTGAGGATTAAAATCGCTAGTAGCAGGCATCCATCGATTAACAGCAATTCCAATCATATTTAAATACAACTGATGTAAAGGCTGCTCTCTATGATTATAACTAGCTTTAAACTTAGTATTCTCATTAAATATAAAGCTAATATGCACATTTGGTTCAAATAAAATACTTTTATATTTATTCTCTCTATCAATAAATGGCGAGTTATAAAGGTGTGTTAACCTTGCTCCAAAACCTATTCCAACTCTTCCTTTTATATACGAATCTTGATTAAAGTAAATACTATTAAGCATTAATTGTTCAGTTTGCGCTTCCTCAATTTCTATAACTGAGCTTTCTGTAATAGAGCTATAAGAATAAGGCACTATATTGTGTATTGTTCCTGAATAGCCATAAAATAGTTTCAAGTTTTTTGATAAATAGTGCGAAAAATCAACTTTGGCTTTTATATTATTTATATCAGATTTCCAGTGAATCTCCTCCTCACTTTCAAAAATTACTTGCTGAACATTATTATTACTATAAACAATTGAAGTATTTGAAAATAAATTTGATTTAAAAAGATGATTCCATCTAAAAGAAGCCAAATTATTTTTCCGTTTAACCTGTGAAAACTGATGAAATGAATCAGCTCCAGAATAACCAGAAAGATAAATTCTATTTTTGTCGTTTAAAATATAATTAAATTTCAAGTTTGCATCGTAAAAATAAAATCGCATTTGTTGTGTCGCTTCATCTTCTGAAATAAATTTAATTAATTGATCAATGTATGTACGCCTATAAGCTACTAAAATAGATGATTTATCCTTAACAACTGGGCCCTCAACCAATGCTCTGGCCGAAATCATTCCAATACCCCCTTTTACTTGCCAATTATCATAATTACCTTCGCGTAATCTCACATCTACTAAAGATGACAATGCTCCACCTTCGGCATTTGGCAGTTCACTTTTAAAAACACTTACATTATTTACTACGTCAGGATTAAATACTGAAAAGAAGCCACCAAAATGTGAAGGATTATAAATTACACCTTCATCCATTAAAAAGATAGTTTGTTCAGTACTACCCCCCCTAACAAATATGCTACCTGTTGACATTTCATTACTCTGAATTCCAGGCAACAACGATATATTTCTTAAAGCATCATTCTCACCAAATAGTCCTGGCAGTTCTTGTAGCGAAGTAATATCAATTTTAATAAGACTTAGCAATGCTGATTCAATAAACTCATTACTATCTCGATAATTAACAACCACTTCATTAACATTATAAGACTTTGCTTTCAATTTAATATTAAATCGAGTATCATCCCAAATGTAAATCTTTTGTTCAAATGGCTCATAACCCAAGCATCTCACTTGAATTGTATATTCGCCTACCGGCAACTTTATAGAGTAAAACCCATAGCTATTTGTTATACAACCAATATCTTTACTTTTAACAAAAATTGTTGCTCCAATCAAATCTTTCAAAGTGCCTATTTCTTCTACAAACCCATTAATATTATAATTAGGCATTTTTGTATTATATTGATATAAAACAATTTGATTATTTATTAAGGAGTAATTTAAGCCATGGGGAATGAATATTTTTTTTAAGACACTTGATAAAGCTACCTTATTAAATTCTCTTTGAGGCAATATGCCTGTAGGAAGTATATTGTCACTATATGAAAAAGAAATACCATAGTCTTTTTCAAATTGCTGTATAATATTCTTAAAACTTTTACCACCAGTATTAAGTGAAACGTTTAAATGATTTAAATCTGGTTGGGCAAATGAACTACTAATACAACTTACAAAAACTAAGGTGCTAAAAAACCTAATTAACATATCCTAAAAATAGGATTTTTTTTTATGCCACCTTATTCAATATTGATAATAATGCAAATTTTCTGTAAAATAGGATATTTTACTCTACGAATGTGAGCTTTTTGTCGGTAAGCGTATAATTATACCCTAATGCTTTAGCTAAAACCTCAGCTACATTATTGGCAGATGGGTTGCTAAACTTACCACTATAATGTAATTCATGTGCAGATTTTGGCACTACAATTTCAATAGACAAATATTCTTCAAGCATGATTATTACTTGTAATAAAGGCTCGTTATTAAAATTTAGCTCACCTGTATGCCATGATATTTTATTACTATTTATGGTATTTTCTTTTAAAAATATGTTTTTGCTACTAGAATATATTACTTCGTTTCCTTTTTCGACTACAACAACCTTATTTTGGTTCCTATTAGCAAACTCAACTGTTCCGGAAACTACCTGTAACTCAACATTATTATTTAAATAGCTTTTAACATTAAAACTTGTTCCAAGTACTTTTACAGAAATACCATGCGATGCTTCAATTATAAAAGGTTTTGTAGATTTTTGTATATCAAAAAATGCTTCTCCATTCAGATCAACAAATCTTTCGTTTGTTCCGAATTTACGATCTAATTTAAGAGTTGTGTTTTTATTTAGCCAGACCTCAGAGTTATCGGGTAAAACAAAATGATTGCTATTCTCAGAATAACTATAAACAATTGTTTTATTATTAACGCCAATAAAAATACCTATTGCTAAAATTATACTTGCTGCTATACTTGAAAGAGTGAAGTATAACTTACGCCCTTTACTTTTTACTTTAGAATCCTTTAGCACTAAAAATCTTTTCCATTCAGACTCAACATCAACATCAACAGTGTAATTTATTTTGCCTGTAGCATTCCAAATATTTTTAATATCATTATAGATTTCCAGATTACTATCATCTTTAATCCAATTTTGGAATTCAGTATTATCCATATGGGAAAGCTTATTCCCAGACAATTGACTTACTATGATATGTTTTAGTTGTTCTTTCACCACTATTTTTTCTATATCATAAACAGATTAAAACAGTACAACCCTACCTCAAACAATATTATTATTGATATTAAATTCATATAAGGTTTCAATTTTTCTCTCAGTTCCCTTAACGCTCTACTAATATGCTTTTCAACTGCCTTTATACTTACCTCCAGATAGTCAGAAATTTCTTGATTTGTCATACCCTCATACCTTGATAAGGAGAAAACTGTTTGGCATTTATCTGGTAAATTTGCCACAGCAATTTTTATAGCTTTTTCAGCTTCTACAATATTCTTTTCTCTTGCTTCTGAACTATCTGAATCAATTAGCTGTAAAGTTTTAAAATCGTCTTCGAGCTTTAGTTTTTTAACCTTCTCAATATGATTTAACGACGTATTTACAATAGCCCTTTTTAGGTAAGCCTTTATATTATCGTCTATATTAACACTGTCTCTTTTATCCCAAAATTTAATGAACACCTGTTGCGCTATATCTTTTGCTTGGTCATGATCTTTAACTACAGCATAAGCTACATTACTTAACGATGTAAAATGCTCTTTAAAAAGCTGTTCGAATTGAGACTCAGTCATTTAAAATTGAAAATTCTATTAGGGTTATTTAATAATACAAACTTAATTATTTTTTATTGTTCACAAACACATATTTAGCCACATTTAGTAACGCATTATACGTTCTGAAATTGCATTTTAGAACCCATTTAATTTCATTTTTATTGTTGGTATTAGCAATAACCAACCTATTGTCATAAGTAATATTACAAATGGAGTGACCCACTTTAACCACTTATCATAAGGGATTTTAGCCACTCCTAAAACTCCAATCAACACACCTGATGTTGGGGTAATAATATTTGTAAAGCCATCGCCAAATTGAAATGCCATAACTGTACTTTGCCTTGAAAGATTGATTAAATCGGAAAATGGTGCCATTATGGGCATTGTTAAGGCTGCTTTAGCAGAGCCTGAGGGGATAACTACATTAATTAACGTTTGAATTCCGTACATTACACTAACCGAGCCTAGTTGTCCAAATTCTTTCATACCCTTACTTAAACTAAATAAGATAGTGTCAATTATTTTTCCGTCTTGCAAAATTATAATGATTCCACCAGCTAAGCCAACAACAAATGCTGCCGACATTATATCTTTAGCTCCTTCAATAAATAACTTAGTAATATTATTAGGACTTCTATTCATTGCAATACCTGAAAATAATCCCATTCCAAAAAACAGACTAGCAATTTCCATTATATACCATTCATAACCCATTACGCCAACTATAAGAAATAAGATGGTTAACAAAAGCAATACAAGAACAAAATAGTGGACTGATTTTCTTAAACTAATTACACCGAATAATGCAAATATACTTGTCATAATAGGTAAGGCTGGTGCTATTTTAGTTGCATTCCCAATAGAAAGGGTTGTTACCGGATATAAAAAAGAAAATACAATCATACTTATAAGTAGCATAACATAAGTAACCCAAGCTGAAATAGGTGTGTAGTATTTTAGCTCCTCTACACTTGTTTCTCCTTTTTTACGCCAATATTCATCGTCTTCATATACTAAAGAGCTCTTTGGGTTTCGTTTTATTTTTCTGGCATATATAAGTATATAAGTTATTCCAACTATATTTAAAACAAACCAGCAAAATATGCGATATTCAAAACCTGAAAAAAGTGGCAATTCTGCTAATCCTTGCGCAATACCTATGGTAAATGGATTTAAAACTGCTCCTGCAAAACCCAATGCGGCAGCTACAAAACACATATTAACACCAACAATAGAATCGTAGCCCATTGTAATTGCAAGCGGAACAAAAATTATAATGAATGCAATAGTTTCTTCGCTCATTCCAAATATTGCTCCAAAAAGGCTAAACATTACCATAATAAATGTAATAATAATATTATCTACACCTAAATATCTTATTAATTTGAACCGCTCAAGTTTGCGTGTAAATTTTAAGAATGCATAAATACCAACATCTAATGCCTTACTGTCGTTCATTATCCAAAAAGCTCCTCCAATCATTAGAATGAACACAATGATTCCAGCTTGTTTTACAAATCCATCGAAAGTTGCCGAAAATATTTGCCATGTTTGCGGTTGGCTTTCAATACTATTAAATTCTTTAGTTGTTTGCTCAACACCATCAATAATAGTAGTTTTATCAATATACTCTCCTCCGGGTACAAACCACGTTGCAATTGCCGAAATCACAATAAAAAGAAATACTATAACATAAGTATGTGGAACTTGGCGTTTCTTTTCTGACATAGGTGTTAACTTTTTAATTAAGAAACGAAGATATTTTTTTTATTCAGAAAATAAGCTTTTAATTCGCTTTTTCACATCTTTTTATAGCAATAGTTGCTCTTCGATGTATACTTTCCTTATAAATGGGTGAGTTTAAATGGCGACAATAATTAAAATAATTAATAGCTAATGAATAATTCAATTGCTGTTCATATAATATTCCTGAATAATAGGCTGCATAAGCAGGGTAGTAAAAGCCATCATCTAAATTAGAACTTACTACCATATTATAAAAAACTAAAGCTTTTTGTTTTTCATTCATTTTATCATAAATCCTTGCTAAGCGGTACGAATATTCCAGTCTTTGAATTTCTGTATAGTTTCTTATTTTGCTTTTATTTTCTAACAAAACACCCAAAGCTTGAGTATAATTTCCTCCATCAAATAATAATCTTGCTATAACTATATTTTTATTCCAGTGTTCCATACTATTTAGTTCATATAAGGCTTGTTTATCCTTCAAGGTTTTAGCTTCCGGCTTATACCTTATCTCACTAACAACATTATCAAACAAAACCGTTTTGTCATTTATAAAATAGAACCAACTTAGTTTAAACTTTGCAAACAAAACATCATTTCCATCCGGCTGATTATTGCAATAAAGTTTTAAGAAGTACTCTGAAGAGTCGTTTAATTCATTTAAATACATACTTCCCAAAAGTAAATTTAACTGATTACATTTGTCGCTATATCCTTTTTCACAGGCACTACTAAGCAAATATTTAGTTTTGTTTTTATCTGTTTTTTGAAAGTTTTTTGTATAAACCAACATTTCGAGCGGACCATTTAAAGCCCAATCGCTACCATAATTATTAATCAGGTTATTAACACTATCATTACTCGCAAAAAAAACATGATTCAAGCCCCCACTTAATAATTTTATCTCTTTTCTGAAAACCGAATCTGTTTCAACATTACTTATTGTTTTGTTTATAAGCCTATTAAACTTTTCATGATAATTGCAATTTTCATTATTATTCCAAACAGAAATGTTATTATCAATCCAATAATCAATGGCAATTTGAATAATCTTATGTCTATTATTCAAATAAAAATGAGGAAATTTATTCTGGTTTCTTTCTATATGCTTTTGGGCTCGCATAAGGTTACCAGCCGCATAAAAATAGCTTTCGTCCTTTAAGTAAGCATAAGCTGAGAATAAATAAATATCAGCTAAACAGAAATTATAAAATGGTGAATCTTTCTCTAGTTTTTTAATCTGAGCAATATAGGAATCGGCATTTTTAATATATTGATGAGTGGAATAAGAATTGTTTCCGAAATGTAAATTTAGGAATTCATTATAAGCTTGTAGCCAATAAATAATTCCATTTTTCTCATCTAATTGATTTAAAAACGGCTCATTATCAGGCATATTAAGTTGCAATACATTAAAATGCAGAGCACTTACTTTTGAATTGTAATTAAATTGAGCATTTAATTTAAGTCCAATAAAAAGAAATAAGAATACAACAAACTTTGCATTCATCATAAATAAAATTTTAGTTGGCAAGGTAACAATTCACCAACTTATTTTACATATAAAAGCATAAAAAAAGCCACCTTAAAAGGCAGCTTTAAATATAGTATTTTAAGTGATTTACAATTCACCTAATGCTTCATCAACAAGAATTCTACCACAATACTCGCAAACAATAATTTTTTTACGACTACGGATATCAACCTGACGTTGAGGCGGAATTTTGTTATAACAACCGCCACATGCATTACGCTGTACAGTAACAACAGCTAGTCCATTTCTGGCATTTCCTTTAATTCTTTGGTAAGCTAAAAGATAACGTTCATCAATAGTTGTTTCAATCTCCTTAATTTTTGCATCAAGCTTATCCTCTTCAACCTGAGTTTCTGAAACAATAGAATCTAGCTCGTCCTTCTTTTGCTTAAGGTCACCACTTCTTTCCTCGAAAATTTGTTTCGAAGCCGTAACAATTTCGTTCTTCTTCACCATATCGGTAGAAAACTCACGAATTCGTTTTTCACTTAGCTCAATTTCTAATGTTTGAAACTCCACTTCTTTGGATAGTGAATCATATTCACGATTATTTCTAACATTATTTTGTTGCTCTTCGTATTTTTTAATTAAGGCTTGCGACTCAACTATTTCATTTTTCTTATTAGCAACTGCTTGTTCAAGCTCTTTCACTTCTGTTTCGTGATTTTCGATACGAGTGCTTAATCCTGCCAATTCATCCTCAAGGTCTTGTATCTCTAAAGGTAATTCACCACGTAGAACTTTAATTTTATTTATTTCTGTATCTACTGTTTGTAGATCAAATAAAAATTTAAGTTTCTGCTCCATTGTAACTTCCGCAGATTTTGCCTTTTTTTTCTTTTTCTCAGCCATTTCGCTATAAGTATTTTATAGGATTTGTATTAACATTTGTCAAATGAATTGCAAAAGTAGAAAATTTTCCCATAAGTAGTTCATAAAAAAGATCTTTTGTGAATTGTTCACTTTCAAAGTGACCTATATCGGCAATGACAATGCGGTTTTCAGCATTAAAATATTGATGATATTTAAAATCTCCAGTTATAAAAACATCAGCTTTTGAACGAATAGCGTCATTCAATAGGAAACTTCCGGCACCACCGCAAACTGCAATTCTCTTTATTTTACCATTTAATAACTGAGTATACTTTACTACTTCACAAGAGAACTTTTCTTTCACTATATGTAAAAAATCTAATTCATTAATAGGTTCCTCCAGTTCACCAATCATTCCTGCTCCCACTTCATTCCATACATTATTTAGCAAAAAAATATCATATGCTACTTCTTCATAAGGATGTGCTTTAATCATAGCCGATACTACTTTATCAATTAAATATGTAGGCACAACTGTTTCAATTCGTACTTCATTTTCACAATGTTTTTTATTTATCTCGCCAACATATGGTTTTGCTTTGTCATTAGCTTTAAAGCTTCCTTCACCATTTACACTAAAACTAACAGAATCATAATTACCAATTTTACCAGCTCCTGCCTCAAACATTGCATTGCGTACTGGTTCAGCATTGTCAATTGGTACAAAAACAACTAATTTATTTAATTGCCCCTTAACAGGAGATAGTATTTTTGTATTTATTAAACCAAGCTTTTCGCAAATTTTTGTATTCACTCCTTTATGCAGCAAACTATCTAAATTAGTATGTGCAGCATAAATGGCAATATTATTTTTTATAGCCTTTATAACTACCCTTTCAATATAATTATTCCCATTAAATCTTTTTAATCCATTAAAAACAATCGGGTGATGAGCTATAATAAGATTTGCTCCTAATTGCAATGCTTCATCCACAACAGATTCAGTAACATCAATAGAGAGTAAAACAGACGAAATTACTGTTTCTAGCTCTCCTACTATCAACCCAGCATTATCATAGGACTCTTGAAAAGATAAAGGGGCTATTTCTTCTAAATAACTAACAACTTCAACTATTTTCATTTATTTAAATTTAAATCAAAAGTAAACCTTGCAATTTAGCCAACATTAAGCAAAATAAAAAGGAGTGTCTGATTTGCAAACACTCCTTTTCAATAAGTTCTTAGGCTTTTAGCATCCCTACAAAAGGCAATTTCCTTATTTTCAAATATTTGTGAACTGAAAATATTTTCAATAACACTTCAATATCTGCTTGTTATGATTTACTAACGAACTATTACCTTTAGACACTTAATTTATAAAAACACTAATATCAAGTCATGTATGAGGTTTCGGGTAAGTTGACGTTATTTTTATAATTTTGTAAAAAAAATAGATTTGGTTCCAAAGATTGAAATTAACTTAGTATTAATCAACCTATCAGTGCATTATAAAGTCATATAGAACCATTGAAGCTTTAAAAAGGTATAAAACTAAATACAAGTACATCATCGGTTTGCTCTTCTTGTTTGCGCCATCCTTCAAAACTATCTACTAACATGCTTTTTTGTATATCAAATGGTTTTAACGATATATTAACTAATAATTCTTTAAATTTTGACACATAGAACTTTCTTTGAGAAATTTTCCCGTACTGATCGGCATATCCATCGGTTGTAAGAACTATATTATCATTTTTTTGCAATTCAATTATAGTACTCGAAAAAAGCCGATAATCATAAACGTGTCCGCCAATAGGCATCCTATCAGGCTTAAACTCTACAAGCTCATTATTTCTAATTAAGTATAGTGGTCGGTTTGAACCAGAATACTCCATCTTTTTTGTCCTCTTATTAATTAAACAAACAGCCATATCCATACCATCTGTATTCATCTCAGATTGCTTCCCTTTTGACAAAGCAACTTTAAACTTTTCTCTTACTAAATCAAGCACCTTATTAACTTTAATATTTGGGTTTTGCAAAATAATCTCATTTAGAAATGAAATTCCAAGCATTGTTAACAAAGCACCTGGCACACCATGACCCGTACAATCTGCTACTGCAACATAATATTCATCTTTATTTAAAGGATGCTGAAGAACTATGTAAAAATCTCCACCAATTGTATCTTTTGGTTTCCAAAATATATAATAATTCTTAAAAAAATGTTTTAAAGAATCAACATCTTGTAAAATAGCAGTTTGAATATCTTTAGCATAATTAATACTGTCTTTAATATTTTTATGCTGCACTTCACTTTCCTCTTTTTGCATCTCGGCTTTCAATTTTTCATTCTCATAATTCATACGAAGCGAACTAAAAACCAAAACTGAAAAAAATAAAACATATGTATATGTAAATAACAAATCGCTATCTCTTACACTGTTTGATGCATACGAATGTATCCATTCTGGAGCTAAGAAGTAAATTGAATATAATAAGATTAGGTTAATTATTACAATTAAACTTACCAGAAAATGCTGTTTTCGCTTAGTAATACTTAAAAATACAATTAATGCTAAAATATATAAATAGTTGATGGAACCTAATGGGCCATCATTATACAACCAACCGCCACTAAGCATTACAACCACCACTAAAATAAATTCCCAAATTAGGTATCGTTTATAATAACGAGCTAAAATAAAAATCCAGGAAAGCATTAATGCTCCTAATCCAATAATAAAATGCAAAACCCAATGTAGCTGTAAATGAATATTTATAGCAATACTGATAAAACTAACAACTATGGCAATGAATGTAGCAATACAAAAAAGCCTCTTTTCAACTTCTTTCTCGTTAAAATCAAAAATTACATTAAGTAATTTATTATGCCAATTAAAATCCATACTCAAATATAGCTAAATATAATAACTCATATTTCACTATAACTAAATTTAGTAGATGTACCTTAAAAATATTACTATATTTAAACTAATAACCTTGTGAAACTTTACAAATAACAACATATCAAATCTTTTGGGTTAAACAAAAATTGAGTAATTTCGCTTATACAGGAATTAAATTCTTAATACTTATTAAAATGACTGATTTTAAATACCAAAAACCTTTTCCTATTCTAAAAGACGAAACTAAATATAGGTTATTAACTGCTAATTTTGTTTCAACTATTGAACTAGACGGACGAAAAATACTTAAGATAGATCCAAAAGGACTAAAATTATTAGCCGAAGAGGCATTCTCTGATGTTTCATTTTACCTGCGCCCTTCGCATCTTGAAAAACTAAGTTACATTTTAAAAGATAGTGAATCCTCAGATAATGACAGATTTGTTGCTCATACCATGCTATTAAATCAGGTTGTTACTGCCGAAGGTGAATTACCAACTTGCCAAGATACTGGAACAGCTATTGTGGTTGGTAAAAAAGGCGAGAATGTTTGGACAGGAGGAAACGATGCAGAACACCTTTCTGAAGGGATTTATAATACTTACAAGACTAAAAACCTTCGCTATTCACAGGTGGTTCCATTAACTATGATGGACGAAAAAAACACTGGCACTAACCTACCGGCACAAATTGATATTTATGCCGAAAAAGGGAATAGCTATGAATTCTTGTTTGTAACAAAAGGAGGAGGTTCTGGAAACAAAACCTTTTTGTATCAAATGACAAAATCGCTATTAACAGAGGAAAATCTCACGAAATTTGTAAAAGAGAAAATTAAAGACCTAGGCACATCAGCCTGCCCGCCTTACCACTTAGCTTTGGTAATAGGCGGAACATCGGCAGAGGCAACTTTGGCTACTGTTAAAAAAGCATCGGCTGGTTACTATGACCATTTACCAACTGAAGGAAACGAAGGTGGGCAAGCTTTTCGTGATTTAGAATGGGAAGCAAAAGTTAAAAAGATTTGTGAAGAGAGTAAAATAGGCGCCCAATTCGGTGGTAAATATTTTGTTCACGATGTTCGTGTAATTCGCTTACCAAGACATGCAGCATCATGTCCGGTTGGCATGGGTGTAAGCTGTAGTGCCGATAGGAATATTAAGGCTAAAATTACTGAGGATGGTATTTTCTTGGAACAACTAGAAAAAAATCCTAAAAAATATTTACCAAAAGAAGCACCACATTTGGCTCCAGCTGTTGATATAGATTTAGATCAACCAATGGAATATATTCTTAAAGAACTAGCTAAACACCCTATAAAAACACGACTAAACTTAAATGGAACTTTAATTGTTGCTCGCGATATGGCACATGCCAGATTAAAGCAAATGCTTGATGAAGGAAAACCTCTGCCTGAATATTTAAAAAATCACCCAGTATATTATGCTGGTCCTGCCAAAACCCCAAAAGGAATGGCTTCAGGTAGTTTTGGCCCTACCACTGCAGGACGAATGGATCCTTATGTAGATATTTTCCAAAAAAATGGCGGTAGCATGATAATGTTAGCTAAAGGTAACCGATCACAACAAGTTACCGATGCCTGCAAAAACAATGGTGGCTTTTACCTTGGCAGTATTGGTGGACCAGCTGCAATATTAGCTAAAGACAGTATTAAAAAAGTTGAGGTTATTGACTTTGAAGAACTGGGCATGGAAGCTGTACGTAAAATTACTGTAGAAAATTTTCCAGCATTTATAATTGTAGACGATAAAGGAAATGACTTTTTTGCGAAACTGTAATTTTAGATGCTAGATATTAGAATATTGTTGGCGTGCATTACAGAAAGTCCAACAATAACATTATAAATAATTGACAAAATAAATTAATTAATCAAAATAAAGACAACATGACTAAAAAAATCATTTTTTTCAATAGACTAGCAGTATTAATAACTCTTTCCATTTTTGGTAATACATTATTCGCTCAGAATGATTTTGCATTTAAACTTGTAAAACCTAATTCAAACGAACAAGTAATAAACATAACTGATAAACTATCAGTTGAAATTACATTCAACGCCCAGGCTGTTAATGAAATTGGTGCATATATAGCCACCGTGGTAGATAGTAAAATTGTAAGATTCTTAGCTGCAACTACTATGGAATCACCTTTTACAAATAATATTACTGCAGCACATCTTGGTAAGGGAAAACATATCGTTGAATATATGTTACTCCCATCGGGCAGTAAAGATCAGACTGAAGCATTGTCGAAAATAGCTATTGACTTAGAAATTAAGGGTGGTTCTTTTAAAACAGATGTTGACATTGAAAGTTTCACACAGGATATCGTAGAAACAATCCGCAAGAACGATGTAGAAGCCTTTATGTCCTATTGCATTGACAAAAACGTAATGGATGGTATTACAAATAGTATTAAAGGTGATTCTCCAAAAGAAAAAGGCGTTAAGGGTGAATTATCATCAATGAATACTGAAAATATGAGAAGAGAGATGACTGCAAATTTCAGTAAACTTCAAAAAGCATTATTAGAAAAAAGTGCAGATAGTTCAACTACAAAGTTTATGGGATTTTTGAATAAGGATATTAATCTTCAGATGGCTGAATTTTCTGCAATGGATATAAATTTTGGAATTGATGTTGGTGGTAATACCTTTACTATCTCTGTCAATGCCTTTATCACTAAAGACAAAGCCTATTTGTTTGATTATGAATTTCATGCAGGATTACTTTAATTATTAGACATATGAAATTGAGTTAGTTTTAAAGTTTAATTGATGTAAAAAGTAAAACACGTAATAAATAGACTTAAATTAATAAATAACGACACGCCAACATTCTGTATAAGTAATGGCAGAAAATATGGTAAATTTCAAGGTTTGTAGCCCGCTCAAACTGCATTGCTGTTTGATAGGAAACTACCACGCAATCTGCCACTACTCATACATTTTACCAATAATATCTATAAATAGACAAAAAAGGGTGTCCAAAAAGTGAGTCTTGGGTCATTGCGTACCCACCATACTATTTATGGCAGGTAAAATGAAGCAATCCATACATTCTGTAATTCAACCGATTATTTCGTCATTATTCCTCGCAAAAACTATTGAACTAGCTTCTCATATAGCCTCTTTGATTGTATTACTTTATCCATTTGAATTGCAGAACTCTTTTTTGAGCGGAACTGACACTATATAAACTCCAGCTTTTAAATGTTGTAAATTAATGATTAAAAAAATAACGAACTCCAGTACCGAAATACTAATTTACCATGCAAATTGCATTTAATATTTCCGCTAATTAAACACATGATGTTTCTCCAGTAATTACACTAAATTAACACGAATTAAAATCAATTAAAGTTGATTTGAAATAGTTTTTAGTGCAAATTCATGTAATTAGTAAACTGGTTTTGATTTTATACTTTTAAATGAGGTTACCCTAACTTATTTGCAATTAACTATCAACCTTTTATTACAATTATAACACTCCAAAAAGCCTAATATTTATATTATTCATTCAAATATTTGTTGATTTTTTATTATGTTTTTATTTCTTTGCAATATGATTTTTATCATATTCTAAAATATTTTTCAACATATGAATTTAAACATCAGCGTTTTAAAAACACTCAACTTATTTACATAAACAATATACTATAAGTGTTCGTTATTGTGACGACCTATAAAGTTTAAACTATGGATACGAATGGAAAATTATTTAGGAAGTTTATTGAACGTGAAGACAGACTTAACCAACAGTACACGGCTGAACTTGCTAAAAAACAACATAATAAAGGCAAATTAACCGCACGAGAAAGGATTGATTTGCTTTTTGATAAAGATACATTTGAAGAAATTGATGCCTTTGTAACAACTGCATCTACTACATCGAGCTTTGGAACCATAAAAGAATCATATGGAGATGGGGTTATTGTTGGTCATGGTAAAGTATCAGGAAGATTGATATTTGCCTATGCGCAAGATTTTATTGTAATGGGTGGCTCATTAGGTGTTGTTCATGCGCAAAAAATATCGAAAATCCAGCAAATGGCTTTAAAAATGGGCGCACCTATCATAGGACTTATCGACTCGGGTGGTGCAAGAATTCAGGAAGGAATTGCCAGCTTAGCAGGGTATGCATCTATTTTCAACAACAACATTAATTCCTCAGGTGTTATTCCTCAAATTTCAGTAATTATGGGACCAGCAGCTGGTGGAGCAGTTTACTCTCCAGCCTTAACCGATTTTGTTTTTATGACCAATAAAACAAGCTATATGTTTGTAACTGGTCCAAGTGTAGTAAAAGAAGTTTTAAACGAAGATGTTACTAATGATGAGCTTGGGGGAGCTGAAGTACACGCCAAAAAAAGTGGTGTTGCTCACATGATTTACGAAGACGAGGAGCAAACCATATTAGGAGTAATAAAACTGCTTACTTACTTTCCATCTAACAATGTAGAAAACCCTCCGGTAATGGTTGAACCATGCGGAATGGACGAGGTAAATGAAAAGCTACGCGATATTGTGCCTGACGACCCAAATAAGCCATATGATGTAAAAGAAGTTATTCATCAAATAGTCGATCCTGATTCGTTTCATGAAACAAGCCAGTATTTTGCACAGAACCTAGTAGTTGGCTTTGCTCGTTTAGATGGCTCTACTATTGGAATTATAGCTAATCAGCCAAAAGTTCTAGCCGGAACACTTGATATTAACTCGTCGGTTAAAGGAGCTAGATTCATACGCTTCTGCGACTCATTTAATATTCCATTATTAACACTTGAAGATGTTCCTGGTTTTTTGCCTGGTATTGATCAAGAACATATGGGAATTATTAGAAATGGAGCTAAAATGCTATATGCATATACTGAAGCTACTGTTCCAAAAATTACAGTGATTATGCGAAAATCGTATGGTGGTGCATACATTGTAATGAATAGTAAGAATATTGGTGGAGACTTTAACTTTGCATGGCCTACTGCTGAAATTGCTGTTATGGGGCCCGATGGAGCTGTAGCTGTACTTTACAGAAGAGAATTAGCTGCATCAGAAGACCCTGATGCATTGAAGAAAGATTTAGTAAAAACCTATCGTGACGAAATTGCTAATCCTTATATTGCTGATGAAAAGGGATATATTGATGAGGTAATTGACCCTGCCATTACGCGTAAAAAACTAATAATAGCTTTTGAGGCCTTACAAAATAAGCACGTATCAGCTCCAGCTAAAAAACATGGTAATATTCCATTGTAATAATTAAGTAGTGAGATTATAGTAGTGAGACTAAAAAAAATGATTATTAATTACAGTTTCATTACAATCACATATCTAACTATAGATTAAAAATATATAGAAATAGAAACAAACTATCCTGTAAATAAGCAGGAGTACTTAAGTGCCAAAAGTTTATAATAAACAAACACACAAATGAGTATAAAAAGCATATTAATAGCAAACCGAGGCGAAATTGCCGTACGAATTGCTAAAACTTGTAAAATAATGGGCATCGAAACATGGGGTATAAAAACCTCAGCCGAGCCCAAAGCCCACTATCTAACACAAGTGGATAAAGTTTATGATTTAAGCGATGTGTTTTCTGAAGTATTGGTTTTTTTGGATGTAGAAAAGCTAATGGACATTGTTGCTGAAATAAAAGTTGATGCAGTACATCCTGGTTATGGGTTCCTTGCTGAAAACGCATATTTCGCACAGCGATGCGTAAATATCAATGTTAAATTTGTAGGACCAACACCCGATGCTATTCATAAAATGGGTAATAAAACAATTGCCCGTCAAATAGCAACAAAAAATGAAATTCCTTTAGCAAGCGGAACAACCAGAAGTATTCGCGATGCAGCTGATGCTAAAAAGGTTTCAGATAAAATTGGTTACCCAGTAATTATAAAAGCTGCTTCAGGTGGTGGGGGACGTGGAATGCGTGTTATCCATAAACCAGAAGAACTAGCTCAAATGTTCAGACTCGCTACTACTGAGGCTGAAAAGGCGTTTAACGACCCTTCCGTTTTTATTGAAAAATACATTCAAAACCCAAAACACATTGAATTCCAAATTATGGCAGACAGCCATGGCAATGTGATACATTTAGGAGAAAGAGAATGTTCTATCCAGCGAAAGCACCAAAAGCTTCTGGAAGAAGCCCCTTCGCCTGCATTAAGCCCAGAGTTACGCAAAGAAATGGGCGATATAGCTATTCGCATTGCTCAAGCTGTAAATTACGAAAGTGCCGGTACCGTAGAATTCTTGTTGGATACAAACAATAATTACTATTTCATGGAAATGAATACTCGTATTCAGGTTGAGCATCCAGTTACAGAAATGGTTACTGGTTTCGATTTAATTGAACAACAAATAAGAGTTGCACAAGGCGAGAAACTTACCATAACACAAAAAGATATTAAGATAAATGGCTGGGCTATTGAATGTAGAATTAATGCAGAAGACGTTCAAGCCGGATTCTCACCTTATTTGGGAACAATAGAAAAAATGGTTCTACCAAATGATGAAAATGTAAGAATTGATTCTGGTGTTGTTGAAGGGGATACTATATCGCCCAACTTTGACTCAATGATTGCGAAACTAATAGTTTGGGGAGAAACTCGAGACGAAGCTATTGCTAATACACAAAAGGCACTATCTAAGCTTTGGATAAAAGGTTTAAAAACTACAATACCATTTTTCAAAACCGTACTAAATCACAGCTCGTTTACAAATGGATCGTTCAATACTGGTTTTATTGAAAACGAATTAGAGTTTATGCATGAAAGTACTGACGAAGAAGAGGCTTTAGCTGCTTGGTTTGCCACGCTGCAATACATAAACGAAAAAGAAAAAGAAGCTGAAAATCAGGTTGACTTTGAACAAGGAAAAAACATTAATCCTTGGTTACTTAATAAACGAATGAAATCGTTTTAACTAATGTGAAACGCTTGAAGCCATTTAAATTTTGTTTTTAGAATTTATTATGAAGTATTTTTCATCATATCGAGGCATTTTTGAAGCACATAGCCTGAGCTACATGTAGAAAAATAACGATGGTATGGTGAAAAAGACACATAAAAAAACTGAAGGCCGCCTGAACAAATTATTCGGGCAGGGATAAATTTTAAATAGCTTCTTAATATTTTGAATTAAAAGAGACCAGAATATGATATTTGGAAAAAGTTCGAAAAAAGAGATAAAAAAGCTTATAGCAGTTAATGCTAAGCGTAAAAAATTTGAGTTCCCTATTCCTTTTACCGATGAATTAAAAATTGGTGACCGGCAAGGTGAAATGAAAATTAAAGAGGACGATAAACATGGTACTTATTTATTATGGAAAAATAAAAAGTACCCAGTTGAAGTACTTTCAAAAAATCAGAACAGATATGAAATTCTATTGAATGGCGTATCATATAACTTCTCCATTGAAACGCCAACATCCTACAAACGATTAAAATATCTTAACACTAAGTCTGGAAGCAAAAAAAATGAAAACTTGGAAGCTCCAATGCCAGGTAAAATTGTTGAAGTACTTACTGAAGAAGGGCGTGAGATAAGAGCCGGTGAACCACTATTAATACTGGAGGCTATGAAAATGCAAAATGAAATTCAAGCACCAGTATCTGGTAAAGTAAAAAAGATACACGTTAAAAGTGGAGAAAGTGTATTAAAAGACGATTTAATGGTAGAAATTATAATAGGAAAATAGCTTAGCCTTTTTGAAATATTGAGTCTAAAACCAACTTTGGCATTTGGCTTTAGTTGGTTTTTTTTTAGCAGCAGCGCTGCCAAAATACTTGTAGTTTAATATTTACATTAAATAAGCAAGGTGCAGAGCACCGAAATATTAATCATAAAAAAAATCAAACAAATAATTGTCGTTATATCCAATGTCATTTTTTTGCAAAATCTCTAAATATTCATTCTTAAATGATTTTCTTTTATGATGCTTTTCCTGATTTAATATATAAT
>JAUXEM010000221.1 GCA_030620515.1 Salinivirgaceae bacterium | reverse complement strand
GTTAGGTTTTAAGGTTAGGTTATCTTATATAAAGATACTAAATAATTGAACCAAAGTCAATTATACATAACTTTCATGATGTAAAATAGAATAGGGAATAACAAAAGAAAAAAAACAGATCGTCTATTTATAGCCTGTCTATAAACTCAATTTAGGGCTGTTTTTGATATAATTAGTTTACTACTATTTTTTTTGTTATTGGCCTATTGTTTGAGGAAAACTGAACAAGAAATAATCCCTTTTCATTACTTTGAACCTGATAAATAAAATCACCATAGTCTACATTATCACTATATATAATTTTACCAGTAGACGAGATTATTTGTATGTATCCTCTTTCTGTAAAATTTATGTTTATTATTCCTTTGTTTGGATTAGGCCAAATATTTAATGATTCTTTTATATTTTCAGCTACATCTGTCATAAATACGTATATATTAGTATCTTGAGAAATATCTATTGTATTAGTATATTTATCATGCCATAGTGCTGAAACGGTATAAGGAATATTAACAGCTTGTTCTATATTTAGAAATTTAGCATTGCCATTTGCATCTGTATTTTTCTCTCCGTATCCTTGTATACTAACAGTTGCTCCTTCTAAAGACTTATCTCCTGATTTTATCATAAAAATAACATTATAGCTTGGCTCTGAGAATGTCACTTCTTCAACTACATTTGTATCAATTACATTTAGAGCACTCTCGTATGGAGAATAACTAGATATTGTAACTTTATATTTAAGTCCAAAGCCTGGTGTTACATCTAAGAAAGTTGTTTCTCCATTTACATCTGTTTGTTGAATACCATAATCAGTAAAGTTAACCACAGCATTTTGGTATAGCGATGAACCAATAGTAACCACAAACTTAACCGAATATAGCGCTGCAGAAAGGTTTACTATTTTTGTAATGTCACTATTTGTAACAATTACTTTGCCCATTACTTTTTTATAGCCTATTGCGGTAACTTCATAAGAAATACTATCGCTTAGAGCTACATTTGTAAATTCAGCAAGCCCATTGGTTCCTGTGGTTATTGTACCATAGTTTGCTAATTTTACCAAGGCTCCTTCAATAAACGATTCGCCACTTTTCACAATGAATGTAGCGGTATACCCTACATTAATAATTTTACTAATAGTATCCCATGCTTGATGCTGGTTTTGAGTAATTAACAATACCGTATATTTTCCACCTGTAGCGTAAGCATGTGTGGGATTTTCTTCCAATGACTCCTGTGTGTCGCCAAATATCCATTTGTAATAGACGCCATTTGTAGATGTATTGCTAAAAGTTATAATTAATTCATCGTTAGAATAAGAATAAGATGCTGTAGGTTTATGTTGATTAAATAAAAAATTAGTTGTTTTGTTAAAAATAGTATCCCAATAATTATTAGGTCCATCATTTGTGAAATCTCCATTATCGACACCATAAAATTCATGTCCTTGTTCTTCAACAAAATATGTTTCGTGATTGATAGCACTATTTGTAAGAGCAGTATCAATACAGTAGCTACCAAAAGTTTCAGGTAAAGAAAATGAAAGAACCGGATTTTGTGGTACTACACCATTTAATGGGATTCCTGCTTTAAACGGAACGGTATCATCAATAATTCCATGTATGAGTAATGAAGGTGTGTCATCATTTTCAATTATTGTAGTAGACTGTATTGCTCCCCATAAAGCAACAATGCCTTTAACTCTCGATTCTGTTCCTATATTACCAATTTCATCTAAGCCTCCAAGATTAGGCGTTAAAGTGGCCGCTGTTGGTATTTCACTACTTTTATCCATGTAAATGTTATGAATAGTAACAAATCCACCTGCGCTACTACCCACCATATAAATAAGGTTTGGGTCAATGTTATAAGTAACAGCATTTTCTGTTAAAAAGCGTACAGCAGCGCGTCCATCTTGTATGCCACGATATACTGAACGACCAAAATTATCTTCACTAACATTAACATTAGTTATTTGTCCAAGTGTTCTAGTAACTTCTGCTCCAACACCTAAACGATATTGTATAGATGCAGTTACATAACCCATTTTAGCAAATGAATCGCATAGGGCAATCATATCTTCATTATGGCGCGAACCTAACAGAAAAGCACCTCCGTGTACAAATACAATGGCAGGTCGTTTAGAAACGGTATCGGTTTTTGGAGTAAAAATATCCATTAAAAGAGGACGTACTTCTGTTGTGCTTTCTCCTTCGTGAATATTATAGTCGGCTAGTGCTGTAATCTCAATAAGGTTATTTAACCAAGGTGCAGTGGCATACTGGATTCCTTTAGCGGTATCTGCATTAGTAAATATTTTGTTCGAATACCTATGCTGATTAAAATTCTGAGAATATGTAATTGTGCTTATTAAAAGAGCAGATAGTAAATAATAAATTCTTTTCATGGGGTCACTATTTTATTTTAGGTATGCAAGTTTAAGAAATGTTAAGGTATAGAGTAATTTTTTATTAAGTATGAATTAACTAGTTAGTATTGTATCCATTTTCGGGCATTATGGCCCATAAAATTATATAAACTAATGCACCAGGAAACCCGGCACTAATAATGCTAAGTAGTAAGTATAATACACGTACCATTGTTGGATCCCATCCTAGCCACTGTGCAATACCACCACATACACCTGCAATAAAACGATTGTTTGATCTAACTAGTCTGTTTTTCATTTTACAAAACTAAAATTTAATCTCTTACCAACATAAAAAAACATAAAAAAAGTGCTTAAGATTGTTTGTAATTTAACAACTTTAAGCACCCTATATACATATAACTGTTTATTGCTTTCTATTGATATTCAGAAATTGGTGCGCAAGTACAAACTAGGTTTCTATCACCATAACCATCATCTACACGCGCTACAGCAGGCCAAAATTTATTAAAAGTTATCCAGTCAAGTGGATAAGCAGCACGGTGACGGCTGTAGGAATGATCCCAATTATCGTCTGTTGCTTCAATAGCTGTATGTGGTGCATTTTTCAGTAAATTATCAGTAGCATCAGCAGTTCCGGCTTTAATCTCTTTAACTTCTTCAAGGATAGCAGCCATTGCTTCTACAAATCTATCAAGTTCCTCTTTGCTTTCGCTTTCAGTAGGTTCAACCATTAGGGTTTCATGAACAGGGAACGAAAGGGTAGGGGCATGGTAGCCATAATCCATTAATCGTTTAGCAACATCTACCGTTTCAACACCATATTCTTGTCTAAAGTGGCGACAGTCAACAATCATTTCGTGACCAACACGACCATTTTCACCTGTATAAAGAATATCATAATACTCTTTCAACTCATTGGCTAAATAGTTAGCATTTAATATGGCGATTTTTGTTGATTCAGTTAATCCATCTCCACCTAGCATTTTAATGTATGCGTGTGTAATAGGTAAAACAAAAGCACTACCATAAGGAGCAGCCGAAATGGCTTTAATTCCATTTTTCCCACCAGTAGTTATAATTGGGTGCGATGGTAAGAATTCCTCTAAATGCGTTGCAACGCCAATTGGTCCAACGCCAGGTCCACCACCACCATGAGGGATGGCAAATGTTTTGTGTAAGTTTAAGTGGCAAACATCGGCACCAATAAATCCTGGGCTTGTAATACCAACTTGAGCATTCATATTGGCTCCGTCCATGTATACCTGACCACCATTATTATGAATAACATCCATCATTTCGCGAATACCTTTCTCAAAAACTCCATGAGTAGATGGGTAAGTAATCATATATGAGTGTAAGTTATCTTTGTGTTCTTCAGCTTTAGCTTTTAAATCGTTAAAATCAACATTGCCATTTTCGTCACAAGCAACAACAACAACTTTGCCACCAGCCATTACAGCACTTGCAGGGTTTGTTCCATGAGCACTTGCCGGTATTAATACAATGTTACGATGCCCCTCATTTCTCGACTTATGATAAGCACTAATAACCATTAGCCCTGCGTATTCACCTGCTGCGCCTGAGTTTGGTTGTAATGATACTGCTGCAAAACCAGTAATTTTAGATAAATCTTTTTCTAGATCGTTAATAATTAATTGGTACCCTAAGGCTTGATTTGTTGGCACAAATGGATGAATATTCCCCATTTCAGGCCAACTTAAAGGAAGCATAGATGTAGCCGAATTAAGTTTCATAGTGCATGAGCCTAAGCTAATCATGGTATGCGTAAGAGAAATATCTTTACGCTCTAGTTTTTTAATGTAGCGCATTAATTCAGTTTCCGACCTATAGGAATGGAAAATCTTTTCTTCAAGAATTGGCGTATTTCTAAGTAAAGCTTCATCAAAATGAACCATACCCTCATTTTCAATAATAGGGGTATGTTTTTTGTTGCATGATTCAGCTAGTACCTCAAGAATTACGTTTACATCTTCTGTTGTAGTTGTTTCGTCAACGCTAATGCCAATAGTTTTTTCGTCTATTAATCTAAAGTTTATTCCTTTTTCAATACCTGTTGCTAAAACATTTGGTGCATTGGTGCAGCTAAGTTTAATTTTTATGGTGTCAAAAAAGTTCTCGTTTTCTTGTTTAAAGCCAATAGCATCTAACCCTTTGTTAAGTATACCAGTCATGCCATGAATATGATGAGCAATTGCCTTTATACCTTCAGGTCCATGATAAACCATATACATACCTGCCATTGTGGCAAGTAAAGCTTGAGCAGTACATATGTTTGATGTAGCTTTTTCTCTTTTAATATGTTGTTCGCGTGTTTGTAATGCCATTCTTAAAGCTGGGTTACCGTTGCGGTCTACCGAAACACCAATAATTCTACCAGGCATACTCCTTTTTAATTTATCCGAAGTAGCAAAATATGCTGCATGTGGTCCACCATAACCCATTGGAATACCAAAGCGTTGTGTAGTACCACAAACTATATCGGCTCCCCATTCGCCAGGAGGAACAAGTATTGATAAGCTCATTAAATCGGCAATAACCGCTACCATGCTTTTATTTGCATGTGCTTGCTCAGCAAAGGATTTGTAATTTTCAATTGAACCATCTGAATTAGGATATTGAATTACGGTTCCAAATACCTTATCGGTAAATTCAAATGTTTTATAGTTACCTACTATAAGGTCAATCCCAAGAGGTTCGGCACGCGCAATTAGCACATCAAGTGTTTGTGGAAATATTTTTTCATCAACAAACAAAGTATTGCCTTCGTTTTTCGTAAAAGAGCGATCTCGTTTATTATACATCATAATAATTGCCTCAGCTGCTGCTGTTGACTCGTCAAGTAACGAGCTATTGGCAATTTTCATACCAGTTAAACTGATAATAGCTGTTTGATAATTCAAAAGTGCTTCAAGTCTGCCTTGTGAAATCTCAGCCTGATAAGGTGTGTATGACGTGTACCAACTTGGATTTTCAAATACGTTTCGTAAAATTACCGATGGCGTAATTGTATTATAATATCCTAATCCGATATACGATTTGAAATTCTTATTTTTTGAAGCAAGTTTTTTTATATAATTTAAATACTCAAACTCACTCATTCCTTTAGGTAAATCTAAAGGATTACTATTAATAATATTAGCTGGCATAGTTTGTTCTATAAGCTCTTCGATACTTGAAACACCTATTTTACCTAGCATGGTAGATATATCCTCGTTACGAGGACCAATATGACGTGATATAAATTTATCTGTAGACATAATGTAAGATTTAAAATATGTTATACATTTAATATGTTTTAATGCAAAATTAAAAAG
>JAUXEM010000247.1 GCA_030620515.1 Salinivirgaceae bacterium | reverse complement strand
ATACTTGAATTTAATTTGGGCTATTTTAGTCTAAATCAAACAATACTTGATAATAAACAATATACTCGTATTGTCTTTAATCACTCAATTGCTACTAATAAAAAGGGATATGCAGAGCTACCTTATATACATGCCAGCGTTGAATTATTGAATAATGATAATGTAAGTCTTGAGGTTGAAAAGGGAGATTACATCGATTATCAGCTTGAAACAGATTTGGTTCCTTCTCGCGGAACAATATACCGCAATCATAATCCTAAAGATGTTCCATATGTTATTGATCCATTATCAATTAAGGATAATTGGTATCCTAGGTTATTGGCAAAAAGCACTGAACCATATATTATTAAAGATAAGCGTGGAATAAATATTTTTGCCTACCCTTTTGTTTATAATGCAGATAAAAAGATATTACGCGTTTATAAAAGCTTGAAGGTGAAATTAGTTAAGAATTCATCGGTTTCAGTAAACCCTATCATTTATAAAACGACGAAAGTGTTACCTGAAATGCAGTCTGTTTATAAATCGTTATTCATAAATCATAAGGAAAAATCAAGAGATAATCCTACTATTAATCAATATGGCGATATATTACTTATCACAACTTCAAGAGACGAATCCGCAGTTGATCCTTATATTAAATGGAAACGTGAAAAAGGATTCATGGTTGAAAAAGAAGTAGTAGCAACAGGAACGAATGTTAAGAGTCTGATAAAAGAAAAATACGAAGCAAATAATAACATACTTTACGTAGTATTAGTTGGCGATTGGGACGATATTAAATCAGATAATGGTCCTCAGAATGGACCCATGGACCCACAACTAGGATGTGTTGTAGGTACAGATAATGTTGCCGATATAATAGTTGGTAGAATATCTGCAAACCAAGCATCTGATGTTACAGTACAAGTAAACAAGTTCATTAATTATGAGAAAAATCCTGAAGTTGGGGCTGATTGGTATAGTGCAACCTTGGGAATTGGTTCTGCCGAAGGCGGTCCATCAGAAGGTAAGGGCGATGATATGGAAGCTGATACTGCTCATCAAAGGGTGATTTATGAAGATAAGTTAAGCACTTTTACATATAAAAAATTCTATAAGGCTTTTGATCCTGGAGCAAGTATCAATGATGTAAAATCGGCTATTGAATCGGGTGTTAGTATTATTAATTACTCTGGACATGGAAGCGAAACTTCATGGGGAACATCAGTATTTTCAAATTCAAATGTTAACAATTTGACAAATGAAAACAAGTTGCCTTTTATTGTTTCGGTTGCTTGTAATAATGGTGATTTTCATAAGGGAACATGTTTTGCTGAATCTTGGCTTAGAAAAGAAAATGGTGGCGCTGTTGTTATGTTAGCTGCCTCTATTAGTCAGCCTTGGGATGAACCTATGCGCGGACAAGATTATATATCAGATCTTATTATTGGTGGATATAATTACGACGATCATAAGGGGCAAAATGGAATAAGTACTACAGAACAACGTAGTATAATAGGGTCAATTGTGTTTAATGCTTTCGTACTTATGACAAGCGAATCAGATGGTATTTCCGATTGGGAGACAGTTAAAACATGGAATATTTTTGGTGATCCCACAATTCAGCTAAGAACAGAAACACCTCATCAATTAGTTTTAACTTCTAACAAAATTATTTCTCATGTGCCATTTGAAACAATTGTTAAATCAGATGGTAATCCTATAAAAGGTGCTCAGGTATGCATTTCAAAAGATGATATTTATTATTCAGGAATAACAGATGCGGATGGGCGTGTTAGTATTGAGCATGCTTTAACTCCTGGCCCATGTAAGCTAGTTGTTACTTCTTTTAATTCAACTACAAAATACGAAGATATAGATATTATAAGACCTGAAGGAGTATATGTTGTTACCGCTGACTATACTATAAACGATAAAGCTGAAAATAATAATGAGCTATTCGATTTTGATGAAACAGTGCTACTTAATGTTAATGCTAAGAATGTAGGTAGCGAGCATGCTTCTGATGTTATTGCAAAACTTTCTTCCATTGATTTACATGTAACTATAAATGATGATTCATACGAATTTGGTAGAATGGTTTCAAATACTACAATTATAGGTATCGATGCTTTTTCAATCTCATTGGCTGATGATGTTCAAGATCAACATATGATTGAATTTGATGTAGAGTTTACGGATAGTACAAGCAAGAAATGGAATTCAAGCATTTTTATAGTTGCAAATGCGCCAGAATTCGCCATTAGTGAGATTACTGTTGACGATGCTAAGGACGGAAACAATGATGGTGTTTTTGATGCTGGTGAAACTGTTGATTTGAATATTCAAGTAACAAATACAGGTCATGCAAAATCTATTTTGGGTAGAGCTGAAATTTTAACTTCAAGTACCAATTTTGTAATAAATAGTTCAAGTCAAGAGGTAATAGAGCTATCTCCAGAGCAAACTCAAATCTTATCATACAGCGTTACAGCCAATGAAGATGTTGATCTTGAAACTTTGGCAACTATAAATTGTGAAATTATTTCTGGAAAATATATTTCAAGTAAAGATTTGGACATTTTAATTGGTAAACTTCCTGAGTATCTTATAAAGAACGGAACATTTGAAGTTAGTACAGGTAGATTCATGGATACAGGAGGTGAATACAATGAATATAAAACAAATGAGAACAAAATAATAACCTTTAAGCCGAAAGTGATTGGCGATACAATAGAGCTTGATTTTGAGAGTTTTAATATTGAACAAGATTTCGATTTCATGTATATTTATGATGGACTTGATGATGAAGCAATTCAAATTGGTAACTCATTTACGGGTTTAAATTCACCAGGTAAAATTAAGGCTAATAATTCAGATGGGGCATTAACCGTAAAATTCACATCAGATGAATATGTAAATGCATCTGGTTGGGCTGCTATTATAAATACCATAGCTGGCCCAGTAGTAGATGCTACTGATGTAAGAAATTTGAAAAAGGTAAATGTTTTTATTTTATATCCGAACCCTGCTCGTTCAGAAATAAATATTGAAACAATAGTCGATAGTCAGGTTGAAATTTACAATTTGGCTGGAACTATGGTTTGTACTTCAAAACTAAACATAGGGTTAAATACAATTAATAGTAGTGAGCTTAAACCTGGAACCTATCTTATTCGGTATGTAAATGATGATAGGTCTGTTGTACGTAAGCTTATAATACAGAAATAAGATATTAATTTCAGTAAGGGTGTAAAAGCTACTCCTACTGAAATTAAAACTCGATATATCTCAAGTTAAGCTCGCAGCATTTGTTGTTTGTAGCTTTAAGCAAAAATATAAATACAGCCTGAATAATTCCTATTTTTGACAGCGATTTTGTGTAAAAAAAACGTCCCTTAAAATAAGAGTTCTAAAGGACGTTTTTTTAAGTATTTACTTACCGGCTTTCTTTAATCTTTTTTCTGCTTTCTTTTCTTTAGGAGTTTTAGCAGCTTCTTTTTTAACACTTTTCTTAGCATCTTGTCCTTTTCCCATGATATTTTCTTTTTGAAGTTTAGTTCTTAAAATAATAAATGCTCTTTATTAGTTGAGTAAAAGTTTCATAAAGAGCTTATAAATATAGTTGCCTATATCGGTACCAATGGTTCGTTATATTTTTTGTAACACGCTGATAGCAAGTCGGTGTAAGGGTTCTAAATGTCGATCTAATTGCTTAAATGTAAATATAATACATTTTTTGTCTAGCGTCTAGTATCAAAAAAAATAACGGTCTATTATGTACAAAAGTACATTTAATATGCAGCAAAGCCTATAAATAGTCCAACGAATCCTTATCTATAGTAACAAATGGTGCAACTGCACGCTGATAAATACCATGAATAAAAGCTATTGCCATTCCATAATTAGTAACAGGAATCCCAGCATCAACAGCAGGCTTTAAGCGGCTTATAATTTGTTTTCGCGTTATCATACATCCACCACACTGAATAACCATGGCGTAATCTGATATTTCTCCAGGAATATCGTTCAAGCCAGATACAACCTCGTAGTTTAGTTGTTTACCATTGTAGTTGCTTAACCAACGAGGTATTTTTATTCTGCCTATGTCGTCGCATGAAACTTGGTGCGAGCACGACTCCAGAATAAGTATTTTATCACCATCTTTAAGTTTAGATAAGTGAGGAGTACCTTTTATGTAATTCTGAAAATCGCCTTTATAGCGAGCCAATACTGTACTGAAACTGGTTAGTGGAATGTGATTCGGTATTGAAGCATCCGCTTTTAGAAAAACCTGACTATCGCAAATTACCAAAGCAGGTTCAGGGCTTAATCGTTTCATTAGTGTATCCACTTCACGCTCTTTTGCAACAATAGCCACCGCATCATTATCTAATATATCTCTAATTGCTTGTACTTGTGGTAGTATTAATCGCCCCTCGGGTGCTTCAGCATCAATAGGCGTAATTAATAATACTAAATCGCCTTGGCTTATAATATCACCTACCAACGATTTCGACATGTAGGCAGTTTCTGGAATATTTTTTCTTATTGCATTAATTAACTCATCGGGGCTTTCATTACCAACGGTACTAAAATTTAATGGTTCAATATTGTACTCAAGCTTTAATGTTTCAGCTAAATCGTAATCAATTTTAGTAATATCTGCTTTGTTATGAACAATTAAAAAAGGCACATCGAACTTTGCTAATTCAAATACAATTTTTTTCTCGGGTTCGGCAAAACCATTTTTAGTAATAACCAAAAGGGCAAAGTCGATTGTTTTTATGGCAGCAATACTCTTTTTAATGCGTTTAACTCCCAACTCTCCCTCATCGTCAATTCCAGCAGTATCAATAATAACAACT
>JAUXEM010000104.1 GCA_030620515.1 Salinivirgaceae bacterium | reverse complement strand
TGACCGCTTTATTCTGGATTGCATGACCGCTTTAAAACGGAATAGATGACCGCTTTGCTCCGGAATGCATGACCGTATTAAATCGGATTGGGTGTCCGTTTTACTCCGGATTTTGCAACAGGTTTATAAATTTCATTTAATTCAAAAGTAATAATTTACTTTATAATATCTAACATTATCATTCCAGTTTTCCCATTTCTAACCCCACATCATTATCATTATATGATTTTAGTTTATTTAATTAATATTGATAGATTTCATTTGGAGTATAATAACCTAAAACCTTACGTGGTCTATTGTTTAGACGATCCTGAAGGTTCTGAACACTCATTGAATCAACCTTATTAAAATCTGTGGTTTTCTTTGGCAATAATCGCCTTACTATTCTATTTGTATTTTCATTTGTTCCCCGTTCCCAAGATGAATAAGGATGAGCAAAATAAATGTTTATCCCTGTTTTATCTGTTATTATATGATGTTGAGCCATCTCCACTCCATTGTCGTAGGTCATTGATTTTCTGTATTCTTTGGGCAATACTGAGAGTTTTTCAGCAAAAGCATGGCATACATTCTTTGACTTTTTATTAGCTAACTTAACCAATATAGTATATCTACTTTTTCGTTCGACAATACTGCCTATACAGCTATTCTGTTTAATACCAATCATTAAGTCTCCTTCCCAGTGACCTACTTCTTCTCTATCTTCAACTTCAATTGGGCGGTTTTCTATGCTAATCCCATTTTTAATCTTTTCGCCATGACGTTCTTTCTTTACTTTCCTCCACCGTTTACGCTTCTTGCGTGGAAGTAATTTTATTAGTTTCCTATTGAAACTGTTTTGTGGATGTTCATAAATGAAGCGGTATATAGATTCATAAGATATATTCATGCATGGATCATTAGGGTACTGAAGCTTTAGTCTACCTGAGATAGCTTCTGGTGAAAGTTCACTTAGCAACCCGCGATATACTTGTTTTCTTAGTGCAGGATATAATGAAATCTTGTCATCAGTGCGTTTGTTTTTATTAAGTAGCCTTGAGTATTCATTTGCAATTATTGCACTATAAAAGGTACTTGAACCGTCTTGTACCAATAATAAAAACTTGATTTGTCAGGCTGTCGTTTTAAACGGTTTAGGAAATTCCAATCTTGATTTTCAATGCTTAGTTCTTTTATGTCTTGTCCGTTGTAGTATTCAATTGGAGATAAATCTTTGTGTAAAATTTTGGCTGATAAATAAGCTATTCTTGCTGAGGCAGGTATTGCATCATCAATTCTAAAATTACCAACCATTAAGAACCCTGTACCGAAAGCTCTTATCCCTTTTTGAAGTTCTGAAAATTTTGATTTTTCATCAGATGAACCACTACCTCTTTTAGCTAAAATTAAACAGGTATCAATAGTGTCTTGTAGCACTTTCTCTGGAGTTAAATCTGATGTTTCAGTCTTACGATATTCAATTTCTTGTATTGCAAAAACTTCAAAACTTTGAGCTACAGTTTCAAAATTTTCTATTCTTTCAAAGAGTTTGCTTAAATCGAATAACTGTTTGCAAATCTCCATTGAAAAAGGTTGTTTATCTTTCCCTTTGAAATATGGGATTCCAATTGTGTTTGGAGCAAAAGCAGTAAGCTTATCACCAGTAATTGCATCAATAGTTGGCATTGAAACTAATGTTTCAGCATCAGTCTCAATCCATTTTGTTTGAATTGATTTTTCAGCTATTTCAGGATAGATGGAGTCTTCTATCAAAACATCTAACAGTATCGTTCCTGAGTATTTTCCTTTCGTTGCAGAATCAAAAGAAAAAGAATAATGTGCTTTTGGAACACCTGCTTTATAACTACGATGCTCGTCCAGTTCAAAGGTTTTGAAATTAGATGACTCAACAACCTTATTTAATACCTCCTCTAAAATTTCTCTTTCCGTATTGCAAATGATGTCAATATCAATTGAAAATCTATTACCTTCTTCCAATAAGAGAACTAAACTGGTACCGCCTTTAAAAACAAAGTCAAGTCCATTGGCTTTTATGCGTTCCAATAAATGAAGTGCATAAATCATTTTTTCAAGAATGGCTTTATCTATTCTTTTATGGGCTGCTTGTTTTTTGAAGGCATTTAACCACTCATCTGTAAAGCAATGTTCTTTCATCATTCGATTATGTCTTTTACTAAGTGATTCATATTGTTGGTCATAAATTGCTTAATGTCTTTTTCTCTATCTCTCCGTTTGGCGTAACTGAATAATTTGGTGTAATTAAGCGTATAGCTTTTTAAAGCATTCTCATACACGTGCATTAATTCAGCTCCTTGGTAGAAATAAAATAGTTTGTTTTCTGTGAAAAGGTCTACAAGTATTTTTTCAAGTAGGGGTGTGTAGAATTTAATTTTCTTTTCTGTCCTTTTTGAAATTGGTGATCTAGTGATGAGTTTTTTTATTATAACAGGGTTTTTACTTTCGGAGATATAAAAGTCAATGGCTTTTTCATCAGGATTCAAGTAAAAGTCAAATCGAAAAGAGTCTTTCAGTTCATAATAAAGTGATTCAATAAAATCTTTTTCAATTTCAATGATGATTAATTTCTTACCTGATTGATGTTGTGAAAATTGATTAATCCAATCAGTGTCCCAAAGACAATATTTTACATCTTCAAATCGCTCAGAAATTACTTTGGCAAGTTTTATAATATCTCCAGAAATTTGAGGTTTGTATTTTTGTTTGTGCGAAATGGTGTAATATCCTCTTTGAATTGATTTAATGATATTCTTATTTTTAAGGTCATAAATCCTCCATCCAAAAGTGCCTTCTTTTAAGTCTGGCTCGAAATACCTAAAAAAGTCAAACAGCTCTTCTCTTGAGAAAGCATCTCTGTCTTTAAATTCTTCTATGACTTTATTTTCAATGATTTTCGGCATTTCAAATCTAATTTATGCCAAAGATAGTAAAAATTGGCGAATATTAGAAATCAAAATAATGCCAGTAGATAAAATAACTGGCAAATATTTGAAATAATTATCAGGAGCGTGGGGTAAATTTTAGCTCTTTTGGTTTTTTAGGATGGGGTTTGAGTGATGGCAAAAACCAAATGTGCTAAAATGTGCGCTGGGTTTGTGAACTTAGGGTTTTAACATAGAATAAGATATAACTATTAGCATATTTTATTCTTATAACAAAACTACTATTCCTTCTTTTTCTTTTGGCCCCGATAAGAAATCGGGACAGGCTTTGAACCAAAAGAAACCTGTCTGCAACAGGCAGGCAAAAATTCAAGGCTAGTTTTTCTCATCGTTCTTCACCAACCGGTGTACTAAGTTCAGTCGGGTGATTTCCTCGCAAACTCGGAACTTCCCGATTTCACTAAGTACACAGATTACTTTTCGAACTCGATTAAAAATGCCAATCAAAAAAACATAAGTACTCAATTGTAGACCTCAAAATATTTATATCTAACTTATAGTAAGACTTTTGCACAAACCTTGTGATTTCTTATAGCCACCAATTGGCGGGTTAAATAACAATCCGCCTGAATGACGTAGTGGGGCAGGTAGGCACGGGTTTTACCCGTGGTAATCAAACAGATATAAAAAGAACCCCGAAGTGGGTTTAACCCTTGATTCGCATTGTTACCTAATTATTAATTTATAGTTAAGTATTGGGAAGTAGTTATTTGGTTGACTATTAAATATTAACTTTGTTTCGAAATAATAAAGAAATAGATGACAGAAAAAAAAGAAAAGAAAATTACCATTGCTCTTGTTGCTCATGATAAAATGAAACAAGTAATGCTTGAATGGGCAAAAGAGAAAATAGATACCCTTAAACAAAGAAAACTATTGGGTACATCGAATACGGCTAGGCAATTAAAAAACGTGTTAGATTTAGAGGTAGAGCCATTTGGTCATGGTCCATCGGGTGGCGATATTTATTTGGCTGCAAAAATACTAGATAACGAAATTGATAAGGTTATATTTTTTATTGATGCTGAAACACCACAAGGACATGAGCATGATATTCAAACTTTAATTCGAACTGCGGTTATTAATAATATACCAATTGCTTTAAACAGAGCAACTGCAAATCATATTATTAACGAAGAAAATTAATTTAGATACTTTTAGGATAAGAAAAGTTGCTGCCTTAGGTAGCAACTTTTTTAGTTTATAATATAGTCTGTCCCAATAATTGTAGATTGAATAGAAGGGTTGTATAATTCATATACTTGAATTGGTGATTGATGAAATTCACCTCGATAATTGGCTTTTAAAGGTATTGTAATTGTTATTTCATCTGAGTTTAAATCAAAATAGTAATATAAAGTATTACCTTTTTGAAACGAGAAATTAATATTTTTATTTAACTCTTTTGAACTAGTAGTTTTAAAGCAACTAGGTATAGGAAAGCTTAGTACCGCATGTTTTAAGCTTGTTACTAAGAGTAATTTTTTAATAGTAATTTGAGCATAAATCGACTGATTTAAATTCAACTGCTTGCTTGAAATTATATTTCCTTTTAAGTTGTAGTAACTTAGTTTAGTAGCTAATCCTATATTTTCACTTCTATACTCTTGTGGCTTTGGTCTGCCCGAATAGTCTATGCTTACATAAAGTGGAAAATTGCTTTTGTTAGTTATATCTACTAATTTTGAAAGAGTGAAACTAATAGGAATATCTACAATGCCAAATGGTTTTGTCGATTCATGTTGTTGTTCTTTTCCTTGGTTTAACGTATAGCTTAAAAATTTTGGTTCTGATATTTTTTGTTTGTCTAATACCTTAGCAATAGCAATTAGCGAAAAAGCTATAGATTGTAAGGAATTTATATTGCTTTTCTCTAATAGTTTTAGGTTTAATTGAAGTATACTGTCAGTATTTGTTAGGTTATTTGTAATACTATACGATTCCAATAGAATGGAATTATTTCTTAGCTGATTTCCGAAGGTAGGGTCATCTATATAATTATATTTTTTTGTTGGTAGTTTTTGTAGTTTTTTAGCTTTATTTAAATTATTTAATTCAGCATATGCAATAGAAAGTTGCATACTTGCAATAGTACTTATCTGTTTATTCGAAAATTTATCCATACTATGCATGTCAGGTTTTTTTGCAAGCACTAAAGCATATAATCCATATGCTTGTTCTAAATCGGAATTAGTATAGCTATTATTCCATAGCAGGCAAGTTCTACGTTGATAACGCAACCATTTATTGAAAACAGCTAAGTTAATTTGAAATCCATTTTTCTGAGCTTCCATCATAAAATGCCCAGCATAGGTACTACACCATTTGTTTTCAATATTATTATTTTTTCTGTATGAAAAACCACCTGGTTCTAATTGGTAGTATATTAATTGATTGATAGTTTGCTGTATATGTTTTTTGATTGAATTTAAGATTTCATTATCAAGATATGTTAGCTTGTCAATAAATAGAAGAGGATAAGCAGAACTAATTATATGTTCAATATCTGGATGCGGATTATTTAGTAACTGATTTATTAACTCATTAAGGTGTAAATGCCCTATGGTTGAGTACTCAATTGCTGCTTTATTTGTTCCTTTAATGCCCAAAGGAGCAAATCTTGTTCTCCATGTTGATTGCGATTCAATTACTTGTACAATGTGCTTTTTTTGTGAAACAACATTACTAGTTATGGGAATAATAAATGTTTTTGTTGTACTAAAACTACTGTCGTTAGCAAAAATATTAAAAGTACCTTTCCCAGTTCTTTGTTTTGCTTTTATAGTAAATTCAGTGGTGTCGGTATTAATATAGTTAACAGAAACAATTTTAGATAAATCATCGAGTATGGTTAATTCATTAATATCTTCTAATTCAATAGAGGCTTCTCTTTTCTCTAATCTACTGCTAAATATATTTACTGGTATATTAAAAATTTCGTTAGGCGAAATGTAATCAGGAGTATTGGCTAAAATCATTAAGGGCTTATTAACTTTTAGTGTGTGCGAGGCTTCACCAAATATCTGTTTTTCGGTATTACTTGCAACCACCTTTATGGTAACATTACCTATATATTGGGGAATTCTAATTTGGTGAGTATTTGCTTCTCCTTGAATCAATTCATATGGACCCATTTGATACTCAAAAGGTACGAAAGGACTGTTTAAATGATGAGTATTTGAGCATGAATCATCTTTCATCTTTCTTGCTTCAAGTTCATTGAAAATATAGTTATCAAATATGTCATTAATTATTTTTTTTGAATAATACGATGATTCAAAAAACTGACTAATAGATGTATTACAAAAATCATTAATGCTATTATTTGAGAATACTGATATTAAATAATTTATAGGAAGCTTATTTTTTTCTGTAATATTTATCGTTAGTGTGTTTTCAGCATCTATTTCATGTGCTGAAAATATAATTGGCGTTAATAAACTATCAGGTTTGCTAATTCTTAAATGACAAGATGCAATGGATGACTTCTTATTTTTATTAAACGAATATGCATTAACATTAATTGATGGATACATATTAGAGCTCACTTTAAATTTGTGAAAAGAATCACCTTTGGGAGTTTTAATCCAAGTTTTATAGAGTAATCCCAAGTAATTGTCGATGGTTAATAGGGTTAAATCATTAGTAGGGCTATTAATTATAAGCTCTATACTATCTCCAAGTAAATAGTATTTTTTGCTTGTGTTTATAGTTGTACCAACAATAGTATTCAATTCCGATATTAAGCTTTTATGCCAACTTAACTCAAATTCTCTTTCTGTAGCAAAAAAATCGTTGTTAGCTTGCGCCCTAACTTTGAATTTGCCTTTTAATGGATATTGTAGCTCTGTATTCCAATTAACAACACCATTTACAGTTGTTAATTTAGTGTGTTTTAAAGGAGTTGTTAAGGCATTATCGGTACTATTATAAATAGCTAAATCAAAAGTTGTTTTTCTTTTAATAGGGTTTAAATCCTTGTCTAAATATATTATTTTAAATTGTAGAGAAGAGTCGCAATAAAATAACTCTTTATTTGGTATTGTAGAATTAATTGAGATGCCAATAATAGACTTATTTATTGGTGCTATGTTTTCATAGTTTAGCTTGTTGTAGTTGTTGTTTGTGCCAAATTGTATATTTATTTCATGTTTTATTTGTATATGTTTTGCTGAGCTATTCTTTTCAATTCTAATAATATCTTTACCATTTTCGTTTAGATAGCCAGTGATGGTAGTGTTAATATATTTTGCTGAGGCATTTGAACCAAATGAATACTTACTGTAATTATTAATATGAGGGCTTTTATAAGTCGAAATTATTTTTGCAATATATGCCAAGCTGTTAATATTGTATGAATTGTTTTGTATGTGTAATTCGTATTCAAAATAATCTTTGCTTTCATTTAAAAATGTTATAGTAGGTTTAAGCTGTTTATTATCGAGCGATAATATTTTATAGTTTTTTATAAACTTCTTATTATTTATAATTATTTCAGCGGTATAGCTACCAGTTATTGCCTGATAAGGAATGAAATATTTAAATAAGTAAGAGTTGTTTTTTTTTGTGAGTTTTATTTCTGAATAAACTTTTTTTTTATCAGGTGAGTATAAATTAAATGCAATTGTTGAGTTGTCTGTTTTCGTATTGAATAAATTGTTTATAAATCCAATCATTAATGTATCTCCTGGTTTCAAATAGTCAATGTTTTTTATAAAATAGCCTTGAAAATTAGGGTTCTTTTCTAACCTTTTGTTTTTATTTTTTAATGGTGACTTAAGCTTTAAGAAAGTGGTATTATTATTAAATTTTGCTATAATAAAACTAGGTGTTTCACTTAGCTTCACACTAGCCATGCCATTGTTATCCGACTTTGTTTTAGCAATAACCTGTTGTTGATAATTTAATACTTCAATGTTTGCATTCTTAACAACTTTTTTATTTTGTATATCAGTAAGCCAAATATGAATAGTATCGTTATTTGTATTTTGAGTTAAAATGCCAAGGTTAGTGTAGTATAAATTATGATGAATACCTTTTCTAAAACCATAAAAACTACCAGAGTAGGGTGTGCTCATAGAGTCCTCTGTTTTAGTAGAATAGTACGGATTTAGAAAAGTTGACCAATTCTTACGTTTTTCTGGTTTATAATTGTTTTCATCAAGAACTGCTTGCTCTTTTCTAAAACTTATTAGTACACTGTATATGCAGTTTTCTTCGGGAATAAAATCGTTAATATTTAATTGATAATCTACCCATTTATCAGAGTTGTATTGTATTGATTTTGTTAAATCTACACTGTTTTCATATACAATGGTGCCAACCCTGTCAATCTGATTAATTCCTTGTATATCATTTGTCTGTAAGAATTGCAAAATATTATTGTCAAATATTTTGAATATCTGCACATCAATAGCTTTAAGTTTGATAGCTTCAAAATCATAATGAAAATTATCAGGTAATTTAGATATTATAAATGTGGAATCTTTAATGCGAATGGCAGGCTGTTTAAGCACCTTATAAATGTTTTTCGAGAAGCTTGTATTCAATTTAACTCCTCTTGTATTTGCCATGTTTTTTTTAATGGTTAAGTAAACGCTTTTATTTACATTCTTATTAAGTCCAATGTTAAGTACGTTTAGGCTATCTTTAAAATATAGTATGTCGGCACCTTTAATAGCAATAATGCTATCGAAATTTTGATTTGGCATTAATGGGTCTGAGAATGTTAATACTATGTTCGAAAAAGAATCTGTAATTAGTTCAGTGCTTAAAATTTCGAAATAGTTTAAACTAGAGATGGTATATTTAAGGCTATCTATTAGTGGAATACCTACGCTGGTTCCATTCCATTTTAATGTAATTGTATCGGCAAATTCTTTCCTTATAATCTTTTTTATAGTAAAAGTAAATGCTTCTTTTGCAATGCTGGGTGTAAAATATAAATCTAATTCTTTATTACTTTGTTAGGCTGAAAATATCTTATGTAGATTTTCAATTTCAATAAAATCATTAAATACAATATTTCCTGTAAGTTCCTGCTTTATTAAGGAAGAATCAATATCAATGAATTTTGCATTTGTAATATAAAACACTTGTTTGAAAGTGAGTAGTTTAAATCGAAATGGTTTTATTTTTTTTTTCGCCTTAAATACTTTGTTTAAATCAATTCTAACTAAGTATTCAGCATTAAATTGTAGGGGTTCATCTGGGTGAAATTCTAAAGTTTTGTTACTAGTCCAGTATAGAGTGCCACTTAATTCAGGTTCTATTTTAATTATATTTTCATCCAAAGGCGTGTTTAGCGGGTAATCGTTTTTATTAAAATTTTGTGCAAAAACAATAACAATCGGATCAATTCTTGAAATTCTATTCTGCGGAAATTCGTTAATGTAATTCAGAAATTCATTAGGGTCAGATATTTTGTTTTTTAAGTAATGATTAAATACAGTACCAAAGGCTACTATAATTAATAAAATAAAGCCTATTTGAAATACCTTTCTAGCCATTGCATAAATTTATGATTCTTACAAATATAGTATTTTTAACCCTAATCTTACACTAGTGCTAAGTTAAGAGTACCACTATGGGGCAGATTCCTTCGCTATCGCTCGCAAAGACTCGCACTTGGGTCTTTGCGAACAAAGTGAAGCAATTCGTAAACGGAAACTTGGATACTTTACTTAACACTAGCCTTTAATCAGCAATGCCTACCCCGTTTTTTTTTGTATCGCAGTGCGACTATGTTGCAAATGAGAGTTTTAATAAGTTTTAGCATCTTTTAAATAAGCGAAGTTGCACCGCGACTATTGCCTGGTTTACAGATTTTTACATATTTTGCTTGCAGATATGCGGATTCATAAAATATTTGATAGTTATTAGTAGAGTTTAAAATATCTTTAAATCGTTTTGAAAATAATGAAAAGAAAGCTTTCTTTGACCCAAAATTAGCCAATTATTTAAGATGATTTCTAAGAAAAACACCAACATTGTATTTGTATATATATTGATATTTCTTTGTTTATTCAAAACAGCTCAGTTAGTTGCACAGAATAATGATACAGTAAGTACCATTCCAAAAATAGAATTGTGGGGATATGGTGGTTATTTATTTGCTCACCATGAAGAAATGGACGACATGACAAAGCACCCTTATATTGCAGGTGAATTGCGGATGTCTTTTCAAACCACAGGTAAAGAATATTGGCATGAGCTATTTAAATATCCTATTTCCGGCTTTGGAATTTATTCAGGCACATTTAATAATGAGGTTTTAGGGAATCCTTATGCTGTATTTGGATTTATAGAATTCCCTTTTATCCGAAAAGAAAAATTTTATATGAGTACTAGTTGGAGTGGAGGACTAGGATTCCACATGAATGAATATGACTCCATTAGTAATGTCGATAATGTTGCAATTGGTAGTGATGTAAATGCCTATATTGATTTTAGTCTTTTATTTCGATATAAAATTGGTGCTAGATGGGAGTTAGGCACTGGTATTAAACTTCAGCATTTTTCAAACGGCGCCACAAAGTATCCTAACTATGGATTAAATTTGGTTAGTGGTACTGCAGCTTTATCGTATTATCCAGGTCGTACTATTGAAAAATTCTATAAAGGAAGCATGCCAAAAGCATATAAAAAACATGAAATATTTGCAATGTATGCTGGTGGTATTCAAGGTAAAAATCAAGAAGAACCAGATGTAAGATACTATAATTCCACCGTTTCGTTAGGTGTAAGCAGAAGAGTAAGTCAAAGGAGAAATATTGGTATAGGAATGGATATTTTTTATACAGAGAGCTTAAAGAATGAAATAGAAAAAGATCCTGAAGACATTTCTACAAATGAATTAATGAGTTACTCTGTATTTTTATCGTCAGACTTAATTGTAAATAAATTTCGCTTTATAACCCAATTTGGTGTTTATGTATGGCAATCGGGTGACTATACCTTACCTTTTTATGAAAGAGTAGGAGTGCGATATTATTTTATACCCAATATGTTTGCCAATGTTTCAATTAAAGCCCATGCTGCAAGAGCCCAATTTATTGAGTGGGGTATAGGGGCTTCATTTTAGAAACTTTTATTAATACTGCGTATTGCCATGAAAAGTAAAAAACAAATTTTACTTAATACTATTCTATTTGTAAAAGATACCCTTAAAGATGCTGAAGGTGGACACGATTGGTGGCATATTTATCGTGTATGGAATATATCCAAAAATATTGCTAAAAATGAAAATGTAGATTTGTTTATAGTTGAACTAGGAGCTTTATTACACGATATTGCAGATTCTAAATTTCACAATGGAGACGAAACCGTTGGAGTAAAACTTGCAAATGAATTTTTAATAAAACAAGGTGTGAATGGGGAGGTAATTAAACATGTTGTTTCTATAATTGAAAATATCTCGTTTAAAAATACATTTGATAATACTTTGTTTAGTTCTAAAGAGTTACATGTATTGCAAGATGCTGATAGATTAGATGCTATGGGCGCTATTGGTATTGCACGTGCATTTAATTATGGGGGGTTTAAAAATAGAGAAATGTATAATCCTAATGTGCAACCTAGTTTGAATCAAACGAAAGAGGAATATAAAAGCTCAACAGCACCAACCATAAATCATTTTTACGAAAAGCTGCTGCTTTTAAAAGACTTAATGAATACCGATACTGGCAAACAAATAGCACAGCAAAGACATAAATTTATGGAGACTTATTTAAAAGAGTTTTATAAAGAATGGGATGGAGAGGGCTAGCTAACAGCACTTCACTAAGTTTTTTATTTTTTATTTAAAATATTAATAATTAGTATTTTGCAACATTAGGCTTATTGCTTGTAAGTTACAGGCAATGATGGTATTGAAAAAATACATAACAAATCATTTAACGAACTAATAACAAAAAAAATTTCCATTTCAACTCCATATTTCAGCAATATTTACATATAGGTTTCTATCTAAATTTATAGCCACCGTTATAACAAACTATTGTCCAATAAAACATGATAAAAATCATGTTTACCCTAAATCCAATAACAGCCCATAACAACATGCCGTTAACTATTTACTGCTAATTTATTTTACTGTTAAATTTGGTAACAATCGTTTTTTTTTTTTTCTTTACACAGCGAACAAATTAGTATTAATTCAAATAACAACTATTACCATGGTACAGGGTTAACTTTTATATAGCCTCTGCAAGAAAACTCCATTTTTTTCGTTACGCTTGCTTCTAAATCGGTCATGTAGCCTGAGACTACACTCCCAATTTATCAGCTTCACAAGCCTTAAAAATGAAGTTTTCTTTATCAGAGACCGAGTTTTCTTGTACGCACTATTTTGTTTTGTAATACTTCTTTATGGATGCCCCATTCAGGCCCAAACCAATTTAAATGCAGGCGATATTGCTATTGTTGGAGCTAATTTTGATAATCCGGACGACTTTGCCTT
>JAUXEM010000242.1 GCA_030620515.1 Salinivirgaceae bacterium | reverse complement strand
GTAACTTACGTCAAACAGGCTACAACGAGTCTGAAATTGCAGTATACAACTTAAACACAAAAAAGCTAGTTGCTAGAAAAAACTTTGGTATTTATAATAATCAGGAAGTAATTGAGATATTAGGCTGTACAGATAGTCTAATTTGGATATACTCGAAAAAATACAAATCAGGTTTGCAGGCAATTAGCATCTCAACACTTGACCCAAAAGTAACACAAGCTAAAATATACTCGAAACTTTCAAATTGGTCAGGTAGATTTATTGAACCTGAATGGAATGAAATTTCTGATTCCTATAGCTACAATTCCATAAGCAATTGTCTTATTGTTAGTAATTACCTCCAGAAGCAATTCTGTTTAAATACGCAAACGTTTAAAACAGAACCTATTTCACCAAAAATTAAACTTAACAGCTTTAGGCCAAATATTGTAATGAAAACAGCTTACATTGGCAAAGATACTCTTGACCTTTACGATGAAATTATTCACAAAAACAATAGTATATATTTGCCCAATGATAGTTTTATTGAGGGCAGATTTATCTTTGAGCAAAATATTCAGAAGAAATATAAACACTATAGTAACTTACTATTTGAGTATGCTGAACAATTAGCTATTATTAAAAATAATCTATCACTAATTAGATCTAAACAGGGTTCACCAGAGTTAACGAGGTTAAATAATGATAAAAATTGGCTAATTGCTGAAATTGAAAATATTCAAGAGAATATTAGCGCAATAAATACTAGTAACAAATCTGATAATATTTTAGCTAGAACCGACCAGAAATCTTTCTATATTTTACATAGAAACAACAAAACAAAAAGTTCTACTATCGCTGTTTCAAAAATACTCACTGATAATAATCAATGTAATGTTTCATGGAAAACTGACATTCCTGGAATGTTCTTTAATGTATCGCTAGCACAAAATTCAAAAGAGTTTAAACGGATTTTTGGAGATTTTGCACCGGAAGCAGAATTTATGCATGTTGAAACCTACAGCAATCAACTTGTTTTAGTATACTTAATGCATGTTTGCTGCATCAATACCGATTCTGGTAAAATACTATGGAGAATAAAATTATAAGTTATTCTCTTCTTTAATTAAACCTTTACGAAAAACCACTAGTAATCGTTCTAAGTCTTCAATTTCCTTCTCCAATTCCTTTCCAATATCAGTATCTCTAACCTTCTTTCTATCCTTACTTTTCTCAAGAATACGTAATTCCGAAATAATATCCGTCTCTTTCTCTACAGCAGCTTTTTTCGATTCAAAAGGCTCGTGAGCAGCCAACAATAAGCCATAAGAGTTATAAATTAATGTGTAACCGGCAATACCAGTAACACCATGGTAAGCTTTTGCCATTCCGCCATCAATAACAATCATTTTACCATTTCCTTTAACAGGGTTTTCACCTTTGCGCATTTTCACAGGTACATGCCCATTTACTATATGCGATTGAACAGAGTCAAGGTCAAACTCCTCCAAAATCTTTACACTAAGCTCTTCCTGGTCACGCAAAGAAAAATAAGGATTTTTCTCCTCTTTATGAGTCTCCTTGTCTTTTATGAAATAACGTTCGAAAGTTGCCATTTTAGTTTTTCCGAATAGTGGTGAATCTGGTCCAGACCACAAGTAGTATAAATAGTCTAAACCTACACTATCCATATTGTTATTTAAACGATAATAATAACATTGGCGTATTATTTCGTCGTACTTATCTAACAAGGCTTTTCCTGAATAAAAAGTCCCTTCAATTTTGGTGCGTTTAAAATCGCCTTCTTCAGTCATTGGAATACATCCATGGTATAATAACATAGAGTTAAAAGCCAAGTACATACTTCCTTTGTCAATTAAAAATTTAAGATGCTTTTGTAGCTTCTCACTTTTTAGAAAAGAATTACGCAACCTACTCATCACCTCTTTTTCTTGTACCGATAACTCATAAGGATTTGCAGGGTCAATGGTTGGGAAATTTGTATCTGTTAATTCATATGTTTTTCTGCCTATGCGTATTGTTCCTTTTTCTAAGTTTATATTTTCCAATACCATTCTATCATCCATTTTAAACTCAGGATGCTTTTTAACCATCTGCCCCTCAAGCTTAAACTGAATTATAGCAATTGCTTTTTGCATTTGCTTTGTCATGAGCAATTCATCTTTGCTATAGATCCTATCGCCTGTAAGCTTTATTTCAAACGAATTGCAAGGGTCGCTTTTATAGTTAGCCATTGCAAAAGTTGCTAATGGTAAAAGGTTTATTCCATAAGCATCTTCTACGGTATCTAAATTATCATAGCGAGCAGCAATACGAATTAAAGTGGCAATAAGTGGTGTTGAACCAAGGGCTGCTCCCATCCAAACAATATCATGATTTCCCCATTGAACATCAACAGCATTGTGTTCCATTAGCTTATCCATTATAATATCAGGATTCGGACCTCTATCAAAAATATCGCCTACAATATGTAAACGATCAATAGTTAAATTTCTAATTAACACGCAAAGTTCAACAATAAATTCTTTTGCTCTACCTGTGCTTATTATTGTACTTATAATACCATCGTAGTAATCTTGTTTATTTGGTTCAAGCTCATATTCATGCAGTAATTCCTCTATTACATAAGCAAAATCTTTTGGTAATGCTTTTCTTACTTTAGAGCGAGTATATTTCGACGAAACAGAACCACAAACCTTGGTTAATCTGTGTAAGGATACTTTATACCATTCCTCAAGGTTTGTTTCTGTCTTTATATGCTCTCTAATTTTATCTTTTGGATAATAAATTAAAGTAGCTAAACTGTTTTTTTCGTTCTCGCGCATTGTGCCTTTAAATAGCTCACTTATTCTCCGTTTTATTAAACCCGATGCGCTATGCAAAATATGAATAAAAGCCTCATACTCGCCATGTAAATCGCTAAGGTAATGCTCGGTACCTTTTGGTAAGCTTAATATGGCTTTTAGGTTTATTATTTCACTACTTGCTTTTTGAATAGATGGGTAACGCTTGGCAAGTAATCTTAGATATTGTAATTCCTGTTCGCTTATATTCATAACTAATATTTTATTCATTCTTAATATTTTAGTGTTTCAACTATAAAGATTTAATTCTAGGCTTGCTAAGCTAGAAAATTGGGAGTTTACTTTTTTGTAAATAACCAAGCTTATAGCAAGCGTAACACCTAAGTCGAGCTTTATAGTAAATACTACATTATGCTAAACTATCAATAAACACTTATAGCCCCAAGAAAGTTGTTGTACAATATTAAATATACTTAAATATGTGATAATTTAGATAAGCAATCCACTCCGTTGTAAACCTGACTATTACAACATTGTATATTACAAAAAACAAATTCATTCTGTACAATAATATGATTTAAAACACAATAATATTATAATTATTACATCATACGCTTACTGCACCATTTACTTATTATTACTTTAAATCCGCAATGCCTGCCCCGTTTTTTTTCGGGGTCGTAGTGTGACTATGTTGCAAATGAGAGTTTTAATAAGTTTTAGAATCTTTTAAATCAGTTAAGTCGCGCCACGACTATTGATTAGCTTACATAATGTCACACATTTTACTTGCGGATATGAGGTATTATATCATATTCTCATTACATAATTGTAACATTATATAATTACACCATTTAATCATTGACTCATTAAATCCCCATTACCTTTTCAATAATTTTAGGAATATCGGTATTGTCCAAGTAGGCTTTAAAATAATCTTGTCCCGAACCAATTACACGAACTGGAACAGGCATTCCTGTATGTCCATAAGTGCTCCAACCAATACCTGCCTTTTCATTTAGTATATGTACGGTTAATTCAGGTAGAGTTCTATCCATATCGTTATCTAAATACTCTTTATCTGGATCATCGAGCTCTTTACCTTTAAAAGCTTTTGTGTAGGCAAGTTTTAACTGTTTTAATTCTTTATCGTTTAATACCAAACCTACTTCTGCATTCCCAAGTCCAAAATCAGCCTTAATAATAGCTAAAACATCTTCGAATGTTTCCTCTTCATGACTTATTACCAATTCATTTACTTTGCGACTAAATTCTTGCAATGATATTTTCTGATATTGTAATAAGCCTGGTTTTAGATTATATCCAGTAGTATTATTACCAGTAGCCATTCCACCGGTTTCGTGGTCGGCGGTTACAATGATAAGAGTTTGTTCAGGGTATTTATTGTAAAAGTCTAAAGCTACACTCACAGCATCGTCAAAAGCTAAAGTTTCGTGTATTGAGGTTGCTGCATCATTACCATGACAAGCCCAATCAATTTTACCACCTTCAACCATAATAAAAAAGCCCTTCTCGTTTTCTAAAACCTCAATTCCCTTTTTAGTAAAATCAGCTAAAGAAATACTTCCTTCTTTCTTATCAATCTCCCAATAATACTCGCCATGCGGATAGGTTTGTGGATTAACAGCAAATACTTTCTCATCTCCATTTTTTAAGGCATTAAATCCTTCAGTTGTATTTACATAATTGTATCCTTTACTAATGGTATATTCAATAGCATCCTCTTTATCTCCATCAGCTCCCTTTGGATAATGAAAACCGCCACCACCAAAATAATCGAAGTTGCTTAACGCTAATTCTACACTTATTTCATAGTACATGCCTCTGTTATCTTGATGTGCATAAAAGCAAGCCGGTGTAGCATGGTCGATAGCTACGCTAGATAATATCCCTATTTTGTATCCTAGTTTTTGAGCTTTTTCAGCAACAGTTTCATAGTTAATTGTTAAGCTTGCGTTTTTTCCAACAACACCATTATTTGTTTTAAAGCCTGATGCTAAAGCTGTTCCTGAAGCCGATGAACAGGTAATAAAAGAATTTGCAGAATAAGTTGTTGCATAAGATTGAACGGGTAGTTGTGATAAAGCTAAAGGTACATTTCTATCTGCATTTTGTAAGTTTGCCTTATATATTTCTGTGG
>JAUXEM010000217.1 GCA_030620515.1 Salinivirgaceae bacterium | reverse complement strand
CTTACTAGTATAGAATAATATTTAACCTGATTAATTCATAAACTTTTTCAAAAAGTAATTAACTAATTGATTATCATACTATAAGATTATATTTGTAAAAAATTAATTTTTAAAAAAGTTTCCAAGTGCATTTATTTCAATGCATCTGTTTTTCCGAATCAAGTTCGGAACAGGCTGTTGCGAAACCCTTGAAACTTTAGTTCACAGCCTGCCCCGATTCCTTTCGGGGAACATCTATAAAATAATAATTGGTGGGAGTAAATATAAAGATATATCTACGGATTTCGACGCTCCCAAGAATTGTCGGGACAGGCTTTACAGCTACATCAAACTAAACGCATGAATTATTCAAGCTAAGTCTTAGTGATTCATTATTTTGAATTTAAAATTTATAGAAACTAAAAATGATTTCAACTATTGATTAAATATTAAAATACATTAGCTTTATACATCATTAAGGTCAAATTAGACTATTAAATTACCTTATATACGCAAATAAAATATGTAAAACCCTGTAAGCTAAGTAATAGTCGCAGCGCGACTTCACTAATTTAAAAAATGTTAAAAGCTTATAAATATATCATTTGCAACATAGTTGTACTGCGACTTGCGGATATTAGTAGTAAACAAATAAAAATAAACCATTGTTACTTTAATAATAAATGGTTTTTATAAATGCATTATATGAAAGCGAACAATTTCATTAAGAAAGTTAGTAGGTTAAATGAAATGATTAAAACATTAATTAAACCTAATAAGGAAAACTATGAATTAATTTCATTGAATACTGAAATTGAATTATTGATAAAACAATTGTTTAATGAAGATAATGATAACCTTTCTGCATTAATAAAAATTGAAGAACGTTTTAGGAAACTTTTTGAAGACTCTGCTGATGCAACACTAATTATAGAGGACAATCGATTTATAGACTGTAATAAAGCAACTTTAAGGATGCTTAAGATGGATACTAAGGAACAGGTATTCAATACACATCCATCAGCTTTATCTCCAAAACGCCAACCTGATAACAAATTATCAATGGAAAAGGCTGAAGAAATGATGAAAATTGCTCTTGAATTTGGAAGCAATCGTTTTGAATGGGTGCACAAAAGAGCAGATGGAGAACTTTTTTATGCTGAAGTTTTATTAACCAGAATTTCTCAAAACAATAAACAATTTCTTTATTGTGTTTGGCGCGAAATTACCAACAGAAAAAAGGCAGAAAAAGCACTAAAAGCAAGTGAAGAAAGTTATAAGTTTTTATTTGAACAGGCTGCCGATGGTATTTTAGTGGGAAATGAAAAAGGTATTATAATTAATGCCAATAAAAATATCTCAAAAATAAGCGGATACTCTATTGATGAACTTTTAGGAAATTATATAAATATTTTGTTTCCACCACAAGTATTAAAAAGCAAACCACTAAGGTACGATTTAGTTAAGGCTGGAGATACTGTTTTAATGGAAAGACAGATGCAAAAAAAGGATGGTTCAATAATTATTATTGAAATGAACACAAAAAAAATTAACGATGGAAGACTTCAGGCTTATATACGTGATATAACTGCACGAAAAAACGATGAACAAAGAATCATTAATAAAAATATTGAACTTGAAACAACAAAAAACAAACTCAAAGAATCAAACTCTGAATTCCTAATTCTGAACACATTACTTAAAAAGCAAAAAAAGGAATTGGAAATTGCAAAAGAAAAAGCTGAAGAGAGTGATATGTTAAAGTCGGCTTTTTTGGCAAATATGAGTCATGAAATAAGAACCCCAATGAATGGAATACTTGGTTTTGCCGAACTATTAAGAGAACGTAATTTAAAGGGAGATAAGCAAGCTATGTATTTAAATGTAATTGAGCAAAGTGGACACCGAATGCTCGATATTATGAATAATTTGATTGATATATCTAAAATTGAAGCTGGACAAATTAGTATGCATTATGAACATACTGATGTAAACAAACTCCTGAAAAATTTATTTGATTTCTTTTTACCAGAAGCTCAAAAGAAAAATATTAGTTTATTATGCAAACCTTACCAAACAGATAATATGAATTTGGTTTGTACTGATAGAACTAAATTGAGTCAAATAATTTCGAATTTAGTGAAAAACGCAATTAAATTTACCGATAATGGCATTGTTGATTTTGGTTGTATAGTAGAAAATAACAAATTAAATTTTTATGTTAAAGACAATGGTATAGGGATTGAATCAGGTTATAGCAATGAAATTTTTCACAGGTTTCGTCAAGTGAATAGCAATAATGAAAATAATTATGAAGGTGCTGGTTTAGGACTTTCTATTTCAAAAGCTTTTGTTGAAGCTCTTGGCGGTAAAATTTGGTTTGAATCTAAAATTAATGTGGGATCTACTTTTTACTTTACTATTCCTTTAAGGTTGAATTTACCAAAATAGTTCAATTTTATTCTGCATTCAGATTTTTAATAAATTAATTAAAATTATTAAGTTTTAGAGACAGATTGTTGATAATGATACTTAACAAGAATCTGACAAGAGTTTAACCAAACTATATTTATGCCTTATAGGCTGGCAAGTCAAATGAGAAAGTGGTTCCTTTATCTTGGTTGTTTTCAACGTATAATTTACCACTATTCTGACCAATAAATTCTTTACAAATTATAAGTCCTAATCCGGTACCTTTTTCGTTTTGCACACCAGGGGTCGATATGGGTTTATCAATTTTAAAAAGCTTTTTTAAATTTTCTTTAGAAATACCTACACCATTATCGGAAATACATACTTTTACTGTGTTATTATTAATAGAAGTTGAAATTATAATTTTCCCATTATGAGCTGTATATTTAATGGCATTCATTAATATATTTCGTATTACTGTAAGAATCATATTTCTATCAACATAAACCTTAAATTCTTGAGAATAGTTAAACTCTATATTAATAGCTTTTTGGTCTATATTACTTTTTAATAAATCTAAACATTCTTCAATTGGTTCGTGGATATCGAATATTACAGGATTTCTAACTAATGTGCCTGATTGAGCTCTAGACCATTCTAATAAATTTTCGAGTAAATTATAAATTTGAGTAGCCGATTGATTAATCAGCGTTGCATATTGTTGAATTTCCTGTTCATTAAAACTCTTTGTATTATTTGAAATTAAATTCGTAAGACCTAAAACTGCATTAAAAGGATTTTTTAGATCATGTGCCATAATACTAAAAAACTTATCTTTTGCATTTATGGCTTCTTGCAATTTATGTTGCGAAGATTTTAACGATCGCTCAGCATTTTTTATATTAGTTACGTCAATTATTATTCCAAGTATCCCTATCAAGGTGTCATCACTTTCAACAATTCCTTGCTTATAACAAATTATATCGAGTTTAGTTCCATCAACCAACTCCATTAACCCCTCATTTACATCTTGTGTCCCCTCACCCACTGAAAACTTATCAATTAAATCACATTGAAAAGATGTTTTACTTTGTATGTCTTTTATATAAACACCTATTAGTTCTTCCTCGGTGGCATCAACTATTTTCTCAAATGCTTTATTACATCCAATAATATTTCCTTTTTTATTCGTATAAAATACTGGATTAGGAATAGTATTTAAAAGAGTTTCTGTAAATGCATATTGCTCTTTAATTTCAATATTTGATATTTCAACTAATGCTTTTTGACTCTCAATTTCTTTATTCCGCTCAAGCAATAAAACATTAACATTATGTGATTTTCTAAAACGCAAATATAAAAGTAAAAGAATACTTAAAACGACAAGTAATACTAGTAAAATTGCATATTTTATCTTATTCTCTTTACCTAATTCCAATAAATGCTCTTTTTCTATTTCTAACATTTCGTTTTCAAAACCATAAACCTTGTTCTTGAAATCGATTTGCATTTTAGCATACCGTAATTTTTCATCAATATTAACCAAACCAATACTATCACGTATAAATATAGCATTCTCTAAATATTTATAAGCATTCTTATAATCTTTACTCTTAAAACTTAGTTTACTTAATTGTTCATATACTTCTTCAGCAATTTCATTAAACTCATTTTCACCTAGTATATCAATAACATCATTATAATAACTCTTGGCTGTTTTAAAATTACCTATTTCTTCATTTAATAAAGCTAATGATAGGGTAATTGAAGCAACACTATATGAATCTTGAAATTCTGAATGACCTTTAATTGCTTTTTGAAAATAGAATCTTGCAGAGTCGTACTTATTTAGCTCTAAATATAATTCTCCAATATTAGAACAAATCATAGCTTGATCCATTTTGAAATTGTGTTTGCAAGCAATTTTTAGTGCTTTATAAAGGCTTGCAAGTGCTTTCTTATATAATTTATCACCTAAATAAATTAACGCAATATTGTTTATTCCACCTACAATAGTAAACATATCGTTGGCTTTTTCACTTAATAAAATGGACTTATTATAATAATGCAATGATTTTTCTTTATCATTTAAATCGCCATACAGTACGCCTAAATTATTATATACACTATTTAGTAGAATTTTATTGTTTACAATATTAGCAAAATCCATTGACTTAAGATAATAGTCAAGCGCTTTTTGCTTATTGCCTGATAAATCATAGTTTATACCAATAACATTATAAGCCAATGCCATACCAGAAGTATCTTTTGAAAGTTTATAGTTTTTTAACGATTCAAGACTATACTCCATGGATTGCACCATATCATTTTCATAGGAGCTAGCAATACTTTTAACATACATAAAACCACCTGTAACTTTGTTGTCATTCAGTTCGGTAACAATATCACTAACTGCAAGTAGTAATTGCTTTACTGTGTCTATTTCACCTAATGACAAATATGCTCGTACCAGCTCATAGGTGATAAAACATTCGTAATCTCTTACATTATTTTTAATAGCAATTTCTTTTGCTAAAACTCCATATTCAATGGCAGTATTAAAGTTATTTGATTGATAATATTTGATTAAATCAATGTAAGCATCTAACTGCTTTGTAATATCTTCTTGATAAGTTATATTTTTTATAAGACTATCTTCAATATACTCTATATTATTTTCTGCATATAAAGTAAAACTATATAAGAAGTATAAAAGAATTAGAGTTACAAGTCTTGTCATTCAAATTTGGTATTATATTACCATATTAATCACCGTGATAGTATCAAAGATAGCATTTTAATATTGAAAAATATAATCTTTATATTGCACAGCTACCAATATTTTTTAATTCAATTATAATCACTCACGTCAAATATACTCAGGGCAAAAGCATTCAAAAGATTAGTACATAAAATAAAAATATTTCTCCACGAATTAACACGGAATAGCACTAATTCAAATCAACTAATGGTGATTTTAAATATTTTTTCGTGTTAATTCGTGGACATTTTATTTTTTATATTTTTAAATGCTTTTGCCCTGGCAATATAACCATTAAACGCATATATTAAAGTGCAATAACAGCAATAAAAGAGTATATTATATTAACATGCGCTTTAGGTATTGAGCATGAATAGGCATGTTTAGCCCAGCAAGCCTGTGTGATAGGGTAAATACAGAGAAGTTTGGAAAAGGTAAGGTTTGCTATTAGAAAATTGTAGATATGGAAAATGCGAAGTTGAAATAGTTCAAACACTATCTACTTCGCATTTACTATATTTTAAGATATCTATTTAGTGTCAGCAAGAAAACTCCTTGTTTTTGAATGTCTTTAGCAAAAAACGTCAAAGACAAGGCTTTCGAAGTTTTGAAAATCAATGAGTTCACTTTTGTGAATGACTGTTTT
>JAUXEM010000277.1 GCA_030620515.1 Salinivirgaceae bacterium | reverse complement strand
CATATATCCATATAAATAACATAATTATTAATTTAAAAAGAGTTCGTGAGTACGAAAGAATTAACAATTACAAAAGGTTTCTTAAAGAGTTAACTATACTATTAGAATTGGAGATTGATTTTCAAAATGGAGATATAAATTTGAATGCAATGAATGACATATTTATTGAAAAAGTCAATAACTTCTCACAGAAATTTTCAGACCCTAATACTATTAATATTGAAACGGAAGTAAGTGAATAAGCTTAACCTAACGTACCATAATATATTAGAATTTATGAAGAAAAGTATTATCACACTAAAAACCTCATTGTTAGTATGGTTAATCCCCATATTATTTTTGCTATCGTGCAATACGGTACAAGAATAACCCAAAAAGCTGCCACAACATATACAAACAATTAAGACTACAAGCGATTTGGATATTTCAGTAGGTCAAATGGTATATGTTCCTGCTTACTCTCAAATACACTCTATTTATTCAGGTGGCAAAAATCAAATGATAAACTTTGCAGTTACTCTAAGTATTAGAAATACTGATTTACAGCATCCTATTTTTATTAAATCTGTAAGTTATTATGATAATGATGGTACATTTTTAAAAGAATATGTGGAAAAACCCTTTCAATTATCAAAAATGGCTTCCGTTTCTTTTAATATTCAACAATCGGATGAAAGTGGTGGTGTAGGAGCAAATTTTATTGTTACATGGGGTGCTGAGCAAGAAGTATATGAACCTTATATTGAGGCTGTAATGATTGGTGCTCAGGGTACTCATGGGTTTGCATGGCGAAGCCCTGCTTACGTTATAAAAGAGATTAATAAATAATTAAATTATATAGATTATGGATCCATTGTGGATAGCAATTGCTTTTGTATTAGGCTTTACAGTAAAACAAATTGGCTTACCTCCGTTAATCGGATTTTTAATTGCCGGTTTTGTTCTGAATGTGATGGGGGTTGAAGGAGGCGAAACACTTAACAAGTTAGCTGATTTTGGTGTGCTTTTACTATTATTTGGTATAGGTTTGAAACTTAAGATTAAAAGTTTATTCCGACCTGAAATATGGGCAGTGGCATCATTACACATGTTAATAGCTGTACTGATTTTTGGTTTGCTGATATTTGCACTCAGCTATATAGGCCTGTCTTTGTTTGATGGATTAAGTTTGGGAGCATCCTTATTAATAGCATTTGCCCTTAGTTTTTCAAGTACCGTATTTGCTGTAAAAATACTAGAAGAAAATGGTTCCATGTCCTCTACTTATGGGAAAATAGCCATAGGAATACTAATCATGCAGGATATTTTTGCTGTAATTTTCTTAACTTTTTCTTCGGGTAAAATACCTTCGCCATGGGCACTGGCATTAATAGCTTTGTTATTTTTACCCCAGTTGATAAAATTAAAGCCTTTGGCGGCTATTATCAATAAATCTGGTCATGGTGAACTTTTGGTATTATTAGGAGTACTTATTCCATTTGGTGGTGCCTGGCTTTTTAGTTCAGTTGGTTTAAAACCTGACTTAGGTGCATTAATTCTTGGAATATTATTATCGGGGCATCCAAAAGCAAAAGAACTTAGTAATGCTATGTTAAGCTTTAAAGATATCTTTTTGGTTGGATTCTTTCTTACAATTGGTCTTTCAGGACTACCCAATCTCGAAACTTTAGGAATTTCAGTTATATTTATAATTGCTTTGCCAATTAAAGTTGCGCTATTTTATTGGTTGTTAACCCGTTTTAAACTCAGGGCGCGAACAGCAACCCTAAGTTCATTTAACTTGGCAAATTATAGCGAATTCGGACTAATTGTTGGTGCTGCCGGTATAGCAAATGGCTGGATTTCAGCCGAGTGGATGGTGGTTTTTGCACTAGCACTGTCTATCTCTTTTATAATAGCCTCGCCATTAAACATACAAGCACAGGCTCTTTTTACTCGTTGGCAGAAACGCCTAATTCCATTTGAATCTAAAAAACATTTACCCGAAGATGAACCAATAGAGCTAGCTGGCGCAAAAGTATTGGTACTTGGAATGGGGCGAACAGGGAACGAAGTTTATAATGTGCTGAAAAATAAATACAAACAGAAGGTTTTAGGCATTGATTCTAGTATGTCGATTGTGAAAAATCATTTATCAGACGACTTAAATGTAATACATGGCGATGTTACAGATATTGAATTTTGGCAAAGAATGGGTCCGGATTCTGGAATACAATTACTCATTTTAGCTACATCAAATCACTCAACTCACATGCAGGTAATAAATGGCCTCAAAAAAATGAATAAAAAAATAATGGTAGCTTCCCTTTCGCGATATAATGATGAAATGGAGGAATTAAAACAGGCAGGAGTAGAAGTGGTTTTCAATCTTTATGCCGAAGCTGGACTTGGTTATGCCGAGCATATTTTCCAAAACTTTAATCAATCAGTATATAATGATAATAGTACATCAGATAATGAATAATGAGGCAAAATGCACCATTCTGAATATTAATAGCTTATGTAAAATTAGTGTATTTTATATTAATCGAATATTCAACTCCTTATAAAAATACTTATAAAAATACAACAAACTATTATAATGAAAAATAAACAGGAAAGCACTTTCAAAATTTCAAATTTTATAAACGAAGAAGCCTATGGCGGAATTATTTTAATTTTTGCTACAATTGCTGCATTAATATGGGCTAACTCGGCATTTTATGATTCATATCATAATTTATGGCATGAGTTAAAAGTTGGTTTTGTTTGGGGTGAAATCAATTTGGTTGGTTCTTTACATCATTGGATAAATGATGGCTTGATGGCTCTGTTCTTTTTCACAATAGGACTTGAAATAAAAAGAGAGATAATGGGTGGCGAACTATCGTCAATAAAAAAAGCATCAATGCCAATTGCTGCTGCAATAGGGGGAATGTTAATTCCTGCTGCTATTTATGCTTTGGTATTAATTAATCATCCTGAATATCTTGATGGCTGGGGTATTCCAATGGCCACCGACATAGCATTTGCGCTTGGGCTGCTTGCATTATTAGGAAAACGTGTAAACATTAACCTGAAAATTTTTCTTACCGCCCTTGCCATTGCCGATGATTTGGGAGCGGTATTGGTAATTGCCATTTTTTATACTGATGCAATAAATTATAGTGAGCTTATTTCTGCAGGGTTTTTCATTGGCGTTTTGTTAATCGCAAATTTTGCTGGGGTAAGAAAAACTATTTTTTATGCCTTCGTAGGATTTGTTGGCGTATGGATGGCTTTCATTTTTTCGGGGGTTCATGCAACTATTGCTGGGGTATTAATAGCCCTTACCATTCCGGCACGAACAAAAATAAGTGAAAAAGAATATGTTAGAAAATTTAAAAAGTACATTAGCAAATTCGAAAAAGAACAAGCCGACGATAACCCACTTTTAACAAAAGAACAGGTTCATGTAATTGCCAAAATTGAAAAAATAAATAAACAAGGACAGACACCTTTACAGAAACTTGAACACGCACTTCATCCAATAGTTGCCTTTTTTATACTGCCAGTTTTTGCGCTAAGCAATGCCGGAGTCCATATTGATGGAAGCGTTATTGAAATGGTTTTACATCCTATTTCACTAGGTATAATTGCAGGACTTGTCCTTGGTAAATTCCTGGGCGTTTCATTATTGTCACACCTTACAGTTTGGTTAAAAATAGCATCTCTGCCCGAAGGAGTGAGTTGGAAACAAATTTATGGCGTGGCTTTTCTGGCTGGGATAGGCTTTACTATGTCAATGTTTATTTCAGACCTTGCCTTTGTGGATGAAGAATTTAAACAAATTGCGAAAGTTGGTATTATGGCAGCTTCATTTATTTCAGCTACTAT
>JAUXEM010000236.1 GCA_030620515.1 Salinivirgaceae bacterium | reverse complement strand
GTTACACTAAAACAGATAATATTTGGTTTATTTACGATGCGAAAGTAAATAATTGAATATTTACAGCCGTATAGAAATCGGCGAATGAGGGGAGATTGTCGGTAAAAAACTATATACAGCTTATTAGTTACAAGTGTTAGCTAAGGGTTCACTCAGAACAACTAACTCAACATAACTAACAAGCAAGCCAATGTTGAATGACATGCGTATCTGAAATATATTGCTACACTGCGCCTGCCTGCCGGCAAATGCAGGTTCGCAATGACTCTTCGAGGCTAGAGAAGCAGTCTGTTTCAATGAAACCCTCATGCGAGGGAAGCAAATATTTTTAGCCTAACTCGCACAAAAGGATATGACTAAAAACGAAACACTAACTAATTTCAGAACATATGAAAACAATTTTATGTTAATTGTAGAATGCATGACAAAGCAATCTGCTGATAATAAATACTAGCAGATAGCTTTGCAAATTATTATGCTACTAATTTTTTAGACATCTTATAATATTATCTGCAAAATGCTTAATCTCTACCTGATAGCATAGATAATAGTCTTAAAATTTCAAGATACAACCAAATTAATGTCACCATTAAACCAAAAGCTCCATACCACTCAAAGTATTTTGGAAGACTGGCTTCTGCACCTTTTTCAATAAAATCGAAATCGAGAACTAAATTTAATGCTGCCACAATTACAATACCCACACTAATTAATAAGCCTAATGTGCCGCCACCATGCATAAATGACATGTTTACACCAAACATGCCTAAAATAAAACTAGCAAAATATGCCATAGCAATACCTGCTGTTGCAGCAAATACTCCTGCTCTGAATTTTTTAGTAACCTTAATTATCTTTGTTTTGTATGCAAAAAGTAACGAAAACAACACAGCAAATGTTAACATTACAGCTTTTAAAACTATTCCTGGAAACATTGATTCAAAAAAGGCAGATATACCTCCTAAAAATAAACCTTGCAAAATAGCATAAATTGGAGCAAGAATTGGAGCTTTGGTTTTATTAAAAACAATAACAAGTGCTAAAATAAAACCTCCAATACCGCCTGCAATCATAAGCAGTTTTACCGATGACATTCCTGCTGCTATATCACCAGTATTCAATACTTTTCCCCAAGTATAAGTTGCTGCTGCAATAACTAGTATTAACATTAAAGCTACTTTATTTACTGTACCTTGTACTGTCATTACACCACTAGCTGTAGAGTCGTATGTATAGTTTTGTAATATCTTTTTGCTTAATGCTGGATTTGATGTTTTCATTTTATAGATTTTTAATTCAATTTCAATAAACCAAAAACCAGACCAATAAAATAAATTTTAACGTAGGAATAGAAATAAATTAGTAATATGACTGATAATCAATATTATATACTATTTAGCCAAAGAAATTCATCGCCAATTTTAGCAACTAATGAATTGTCAGACTTTGATAATTTTACTGCCATATTTTTAATTTTAATGGCAGAATTTACAGAATAGTCAGAGATAGCTTGCATTACTAATTGAATGGCTCGGGCATTTCTATCATTAGTTAAATAGTCAAATCTTTCTATTTTACTTATGATCCAATCTATATCGCTTTCAGAGAATTCTTTTTTTAGTTTAAGCCCCCATCCTAAAGATAAGAAACAAAGTGTAGTGAAAATCTCACTTTTACCTTCAATTTTTCGAACAAAAAAGATAAGATTAGGTATATGTGCAAATAAATTCTGAGCAAACTGTTCAGCAAGTTCTATATTACTTATTATGTCACAAATTTCAATAGCTTCGTTTATTTCTATTTTTTCAGGTTCATCTAGCATAGATGACAGTATAAGGGCTTCTCTTATTTTCGAATGCTGTCTTAATTGAATAGCTAAAGAGTGGTGGGGCTGATAATGGTTTGCTAATGCACGTAACTGTGGTATAACAACACCATAATTAATAGGATAGTTAAAACCCATTTTTTTCATTGCTCTGGAAACATCACCATTCTGATATGCTGCTACTTTTTTCATTAGTTGTTTAATAGTTATATCAGGCAACTGAAGCAGTTTATCAGGTAAAGGATAGCTCATTTGGGGGCATGTTATGTGTAATAGAAAAAGTCAACTAATAAATAAATAGCAACTACTAAAATACTATAAAAAGCATATAGTTTAATGGATAAATATTCTTTAATATTAACAGAATACCTACTACTTACTAACAATATTAGTATTGCTTTTTCTATAAAAAAGGCAATTAAAGTAGCGTAGGCAACTCCAATTATTCCAAATAGCTGAATAAACAAAAGGCTTAACGAAACATTTACTACAATCTCAATAGATGATACCCATAAAAAAACTTTTGTTTTGCGCATTCCGATTAAGATTGTTTGCGGAAATAGTAAGCGAAAAACAATAAGTAATAAATAAACATTGAATATTTTAGCACTGAATGCAAATTCTTCAGAGAATATTTTAGGATAAAGCCAATTGCTTGAAATTAATAGAATAATTGTAAGAGGGTAGAGCAAATGCATTAATCGTGTGCTATTACGCTTTAATTTAGCCACAGCATCTTTAAAAGATAGAATTGAAAATTCAGGAATCATGGCATTGCTAAAAGCATTCGCCAATATTAATGCAATGGGGAGTTCTCGTGCTCCAAACCTGAAAATTGCAAACATAGTACTGTCGTAGAAATGAGTTACTATAAAACCATCTATATACTGAGCAGAACCACTTAACAATGCGCTGATTATTAGTGGGTAAGCAAGTTTTATATGTTTGGATATAAAAGAGCTTGAATATTTGCATTTTGTATGTTTGCATAAAATAATAATCAGCCAAATAAATCGGAAAATATTAACGCAAACTATTCCAATGATAGAAATTTCTAACGAAAAACCTAAAACTGCTGGAACAATAAGTGCTGTGAATTGACCTGCTTGTGAAATAATACCGTATGAAATTATTTTTTTAGGTTTGTTTAAGCCCAAATAAATATATTCAATAAAATTAGCAGGCGATCCGAACAGTATATATAGTAGTAGCCACTTAAAATACATTACAGGTTGTTGGTTGTTCAGTAATGTTGAGAGTAACTCTTTAAATACAACAAGAAACAGTACCGTAAGCATACTAAATGCTGTTAAAACAATGAATCCATTGAAATAAACTATAGATTTTTGATTGCTGGATTCTTTGTTTCCTTCTTTTGTAAGAGAAAGAAATGATTGAAGTACACCACGTAACCAGAAAAAACTTAAAGCACCTGCAATAAAAATAAGTTTTTCGTAATATCCGATTTGCTGCGTATTAAATGCACGAACAAATACTACTCCAATTAAAAATAAAGTAGAGAAGCGTAGTAACTGAACAAATTGTAACGCCGATATATTTGTTATGTATTTTTGTAAATGCTTCATATTGTAGCTCCAAATTTAGATAAAGTATTGGTGCTTCCAAAAGAAACGAGTAGGTAGAAAAATTTATTTCTTAATTTTTCTTTTTTCATTTGTGTTTATCAGAAAATTATTTTTATATTTGCAACCTCAAAAAATGGTGGATGTAGTTCAGTTGGTTAGAACGCTGGTTTGTGGTACCAGAGGTCGCCGGTTCGACCCCGGTCTTCCACCCCATAAAAAAGCTCAGAAGAAATTCTGAGCTTTTTTTGTAATTACTTGGGCAGAAAATCGGTTCCAGAGGTCGTCTCGACGGTTAAATCGGGATCTTCCGCCCCTCATAAAAACTCAGGATTAGTTCTAGACTTTTTTTGTATCTTTTCATAATGCATTACACTTACATTACAACTATTAACTTAGCAGTTAGTACATGAAAAACACCGACTTAATAAATATACGAAAATAAATTCAGTGTAAATTCATTAAATCGGTGTCATCTGTGTTCTATTATTTTAGCTGCGCAAAATAAGAATTACTAAATGCTATTGTTGACAATAAACTTTAAAACTTATAGTAAATTTTATTTACCATTTTCCAACCATTGTCGAATTTATAAAGCGAAATGTAATCAACATACTTTTTCTCTTTACCCACATAAAATTCAATTTTCGCAACGGCTGCGGTACCTGTAACATCAACATTTAAGAATTTTACGGTAACTAAATCGTCACCTATTCTTGGATATTTACCCTCTTCTTTTTTCTTAGCTGTTTTTTTCTTCCAGTCTTCAATGGAGAGAACCCACATTTCAGTGCCTTTATCAATTCCTAAAAGATTAAAGCCTGAGTGAATTCCCGAATCAATTTTATCCAAGTCTCCTTCGTTTTGTAATCCATCAACATAAGCAGTTTGAATAACACTTTTAATAGCTTCTTTGTCTTTTTCAACGTCCTGCGCCGTTAATACTATGCTCGTTATTAAAAGAGCAAATACTAGTAGTTTTTTCATTTGTGAAGTTTTAATTTGATTTATAAATGTAAAACATTAATACCTTTCTTCTTTAGTTTCATGAGAACCTTTTGTTTACTCTTCTCCGATTTTGCTGCAAGAGCTTCAGGAATTACATACATTTCATAGCCGAGTTCCTTCCCTCCAATAAGAGATTCATAGACACAATATTCTGCCATAAAACCAATTATCACTATTTCTGTTGCATTGTTTTGTTTAAGAAAATCGTTTAATTCTTTTATGCTAAATGCATTGGGTTCACTTTTAGTTAAAATATGCTCATTAACTAAGTTCAATCTACTATCAAAATACATAGCTGTTGTATCAACCGAAACGTATATAGGAGGTATGGAAAAAGATAGGTTTAATAACCTATGGATACCTTGAAAATATATTACATTATTAGTATCTAAATTTTCAATTATACGATTTATCGAAAAAATTGATTCTTGCATCGAACTATTATCAGGATATTTTTCTGTATAATATTTTTGCACATCAATGACTAGCACAAATTTACCGCCCAACTTATCTAGATTTTGAGAAAAACAGAAATTTGAATAAAGGAAAACTATGCAAAAAGTTACTACTATTTTTATAGGTATTTTCATTATAAAATCGTCTTATTACAGAATCAATATTTTAATCTCTTTCTTTTGCAATTTTGCAATTGTCTTAGCTTTACTTTTATCCGATTTTGCTGCAATTGCCTCAGGTATCACATACATTTCAAATCCTTTTTCTTTGCCACCTAATAGGGTGTGGCTAACGCACTGTTCTGCCAT
>JAUXEM010000182.1 GCA_030620515.1 Salinivirgaceae bacterium | reverse complement strand
TTAACACAAAAAATATTTAAAATCACCATTAGTTGATTTGAATTAGTGCTATTCCGTGTTAATTCGTGGAGAAATATATTTATTTTCTGTACTAATCTTTTGAATGCTTTTGCCCTGTAGGCTGGGCTTAATAATTTCAATAATTGCTTTTTCTTTCAAATAAAGCTGCCATTTCATGCTCTTTGTTATGGTTGTGGGTACAAGGCATTGAATCGGTTTAAAAGTTGGGATTTAGCAATATATCAAGATATTTCAATATCCATAAAAATTCAGTCTATATACAGCTTTTAATAATTAAAATATAGTTCAGGTTTACCCAGTAAATCGTTTTTGAATAATTCTCTATCTCTAAAATCGAAAAATGCTTTTACTTTATTTCTATCTCCTTCCCATTTTGGAAAGTAACCAATTTGAATAGAAAAAGTTGGTATTGTTAAACTCTCGTTTTTAAAATAAATTCCTAATCCACATGCTGCATATGGATTCCATGTATTATACCAAAAAGCATCATCGGTAATCCAACCAATATCTGTAAATAGTGAAAAAGAAGCTTTAAAACCCAGAAATTGATATTTTGTATAAAAGAAAGGTTCATACCTTAAAACTGCAGTGCTTTGACCATACAAGTCGCTTTGTTTAAGTTTTCTTATTTGCTTATCAAAGTTTTCGTACGGCAAATAACGAGGATTATACAAGGTTGAAAAAATTGGCGAAACAAAATGTCTTATACCAATATTGGCATAATTTATATAGGGACTGTAATAAATAATTCTAGAACCTAAGCGCAAGTCTTCAAAGTTGCTATTATTATAAAATAAACCAGCTGATATTTGATAAGCAAAATAACCTATCTTATCTATATATTTAGTCCAGGCTGCATTTGCTCCCATATAAGGGCGAGAAACAAATTCGTTATACTGAATTCCACCTAAAATACTAAATGAATATCCGTACGGAACATCTTCGGTAACTCCATAGCCCAATAACCGCGAGGTTTTGTAATACTCTTTCTGAATAAATGAAAGACCAAACAAAAACAAGTTATTATCATGAAACACGAGGTTACTATCTTCTGAAATATAAGGTCTATTTTGATAAAATTTACCATTGTATCTGGCACTTATATTTAAAAATTTATCATAAACATCTTCTTTAAAAAATATTGATCTACTAATCCAAGAATCATAATAATCCATTGAATATTGTTCTTCGTAGCTTCTAATGGAATCAGTATAGTATTGCTTATAGCTTAATGTTGTTGCTTGCCTATAATACTCAATTCCCCCACCGTATTTAATATCGTTTGATACAAAAGGTTTTGAGAAATGTATGCGATACCTCTCCCTCTTATATGTATTTTCAAACTCAAATTTTGTTCGTATAAACCAACCACTAAAATTTGGAATAATATATTCTCCGCCATATCCAACTATAGGCTTTCCATTAGCATCGTATAAAACTGCAGGTTGCAGCGTATGTCCACTACCTAAAAAATTGCGTGTGTAAGGTTCAATACTAAAGTGCGAAATACTACTAAAACTACCGGCTACACCAAGTGGAAATTTGTCTTTTGTAATCAATATAAGATCAACCGAATCAACATAAATTGAATCAGGAATTACATAGAATTTTGCATCCTCTATATATGGTAACCCACGAATAAGTCTTTCGTTTTCCGATACTAGTGTTGCTATTAATTCAGTATTCTTTTTTAGTCTTATATTTTGTTTAATAATCCATTTTTTTGTAGAAAAATGACGATTATTAATCGATTTGCCAAAATCAGAATTTAATATTTTATTGGTATCTGAAACACTACCATCATAAATTGCAACTTGCTTAACGGTAATATTTCTAATAACCCTACCCTCATAAGGCTTAAAATAGCTGCTGGCTTTTTTAAACTCTTCTTTCTTTCTTATATACCTATTGGCTGTATCTAAAAAAATACTTTTATAATAGTCTTGCATTAAACCAACTGTACCAGAAATACTTTTTGTGCGAAAATATTTAGTAGTGTCAGTGAGTATTACAATTGAATCTTGATTACCAAAATAGATGGTGTCTTTTAAAATAAGTACATGATTTTGCTTCAATTGTACAGTGTCCATATTTTGCCCATAAGAAACAAGGGAAAAAAAATATATACATACAAAAAGAAGTAATTTTTGTAAAGTCTTTAACCTATAAGGGCTATTTATCATACAATAGAATTACAAAATCAAGCGAAATATTGTTTAAATACGCTACTAATAACTATTCTATTTCTTCATAATTTGAATAATCTGAACCTTTTTTATCAATTATTTTGAAGGCTAAAATAATTCTAAATATCCCTAAACTTATAAATGCTAAAGCTGTCCAGAATACAATTGTAATTCCAATTATTTGAGGATGCCAAATAAATATACCCGCCAAAACAATTAGAATAATTCCAGTTGTTAGTTTTCGTTTCCAATTAAGTATTTGTTGCTTTTTTATTAAAAGAGCTTCACGTATATTAAGTACACCCCTATATATGAGCCAAAAACTTATTATAAAAGTAATTATAAGTAATATGAATTTTGGGTTTGTAATTAAAAACAAGCCAAGAAAAATATCAAACAAACCGCTAGACAAAAGCCAACGCCATGTTCCACCAGTATTTTGAAATGTATAGGATACCATTAACTCAACTATACCACTGGCAAGAATAATTATACCAAATAGTAAATTAATTTTGTTAATGCTTTCTATAGGAGATTTAAATAACCAAAATCCAAAACACACTAGTAAAATCCCTTTTAATATAGATATCCACCAATACTTATTATTTCCTTTTTCTTTAATATTAATTTTCATTTTATTTAGATTTTAAATTGCAAATATATTGAATTCCTACCATTGACTAACCATACAATTAAAGGTTTAATGCAAATAATAATTTTTCGTTAATACTTTCTGAATTATACCCCTTTTGCAATAGGGGTTAATTTAATGTAGGTCAGCATAGTTATCTTGTAAAATAATTATTTTGTATTAATTATTAATTCATATGCCAGATATGTCTAATATCAGCAAGTATGAATTTAACTATTTGATAGTTAGTTGTAAAGGTTGTAGGAATGACATTCTAATATTTCTCGACTATCACTTGTGATTAGTTCGGCTATATGATTTTAATTACACAATATTAGTCTCTCTGATTTAATTAATGGCAGATATGAGATACAAGCCTTGAATATTCCAGCACAATGTGTATTTTTATACACTTGTTCTTGCAAAAAATAATGGTTAAATGGTGAACCCACTCAACTGAATCAGGAGCAATTATAAAAAGTACTAAAACAAGAAAATGCAAAACAAGCAATTAATAGCACTTGTTGACAAAAACGACAATGTAACAGAATACGCTGAAAAGCAATATGTGCACGAGAAGGGTTTACTTCATCGTGCATTTTCTATAATAATATTTAATAGCAAGGGTGAAATACTTTTACACCAACGTTCACATGCCAAATACCATACCCCATCGTTATGGACAAATACCTGCTGTAGCCACCTTTTACATGGAATGACAATGGATGAATGTGCTCATAGTAGGTTGGATTTTGAAATGGGTTTTGATACTAAAATGGAGTTTCAACTCTCTTTTACTTATCAAACAAAATTTGGCAATGGCTTAATTGAACATGAAACAGACCATTTATATTTTGGACAATGGGAAGGTATTCCAAATCCAAACATTGACGAAGTAATGGGCTATAAATGGATTAAGCCAAAACAATTATTTGAGGATGTAAGCATGAATCCAAATAGTTATACTTATTGGTTTAAGCATATTGTTGAAAACTACGCAGATAGAATACTAAACTACAAATAAGTTATTTTTAATTAGAACATACCTTTTATAAAGCAAGAAACTTAATTGAAAATTTATCCAGTTTTTTAAGCTTTTTGTTTTATTTTGTCTTTAATATGAATTCAATGAAACACTCACGAGAAATATTCTCACAAAAGGATATGAATAATTTGAGTGTTCCACGGTATTTAAAACTAAAATCTAATTTACAGCTTGTATTATATTGTAACACAAATATTTAATTTAATTTTATTCTAGTGAATAAAGAGGAAATTTTAAGCATGATTAATCACCATGTACAGGGTACAATGATTGATTATTTGGGTATGGTTTTTACCAATGTTGGCGATAATTATTTAGAAGCTACAATGCCTGTAAATAGCAATACACACAACCCCGCTAAAATACTACATGGTGGCGCTATGATGGCACTAGCAGAAACTGTTGGCTCTGCTCTATCTTATTTATTTATTGATAGAGAAAAACAAGATATTCGCGGACTAGAAATTAATGGGAATCATGTTAAAAGTACAGCTGATGGCATTGTAACTGCAAAAGCTACCCTAGTTCATAAAGGGAAACAAACCCACGTTAGCGAAATTAGAATAACTGATAATCAAGGTAATTTGCTAAATACTAGTAGAATGACAAATATTATTGTGGACAAATAGAAATCAATATTGTGAGTAAAATTATTATAGATAAGGCTTTTATTGAGAAAGCAATTAATTGTGGTATTCCATTTGCAACTTGGCAAGAACCAAATAGTAGGCAAGTAAATTACACAATTTGCAACCCAAATGAACTAATAGAAATATACTCCTACCGTGAATTAGATAAGTATAAAGGTTTTATTTTCTCACCTTTTGATGCATGTAAACATTTACCCATTTATATTATCCCGTTTAATAACGATATATCAGCTATAGAATTTAATTGTACAGAACTAAATAACAAGCTTGTAGGCGATTTAACAAAATTCAATACATCTATTAAACAATCAGAATTACAACATATTAGTCAAGTTAATCGTTTTCTTTCTGCCTTTACAAAAACCAATGTTAAAAAAGCAGTTTTAAGTAGGAATAAATGGATTTCAGAATATCATATTTTTCAAATGCCTGAGCTTTTCAATAAACTATGCAGTAGTTATCCAAATGCATTTGTATATCAAGTTTATATTCCTAATGCCGGTTTTTGGGTAGGTGCTACTCCTGAAGTATTATTCTCAACAAATAACGGTAGTGCAACAACTGTTTCGTTAGCAGGTACTCAACCTTATAATAATGAAATTAATAAACTTGTTTGGGATCAAAAAGAAATTATTGAACAAGAATTGGTTACCAAACATATTAGAAATGTATTATACGAATTTGGCATTCACAACTATAAAGAAATAGGACCAGAAACAGCAAAAGCTGGCAAACTAGCTCATATTAAAACACAAATTGAATTTAGCAAATTACTTATAGCAAATAATGTTGGTAAATTCATTGAGAAGCTTCACCCCACTCCTGCTATTTGTGGACTACCAGTAAAAGATTCTCTTGAACTAATTTTCCAAACAGAAACTTTCGATCGTGAATACTATTCAGGCTTTCTTGGTCCATTTAATCCTGACGATAAATGCAGTTTATATGTAAATTTACGCTGTTTACAAGCCTTTGAAAATGGTGTTGCTTTATACGCTGGCGGAGGAATTACTCCTGATTCAGATCCTCACAAAGAATGGGAAGAAACACGCTTAAAAATTCAAACCCTAGAACAAATTCTTGAGCAATTATAAATTATAATTTATGAGAGTTACTTGTAGCAAAAAAATAATAGTTCAATACTTAATAGAAACATGCTACAAATATGGAGTAAGAAATGTAGTGATTTCACCAGGATCAAGAAATGCTCCTTTAACTATTTCATTTTCTCAAAATCCATTATTTTCTTGTTACTCAATACCTGATGAACGCAGTGCAGCTTTCTATGCATTAGGAATGGCAAAACAATTAAATGAACCTGTTGTCATTTTATGCACTTCTGGCACAGCTACTCTAAATTACGCACCAGCAATTGCTGAAGCATATTATCAAGAAATTCCTTTAATTGCTATTACAGCCGACCGTCCACCAGAATGGATTGACCAAGAAGATGGGCAAACAATTAGGCAAGTAAATATTTATAATAATTTTATTCGTAGTTCTGTTTCTTTAGCTATAGTTGAAACATATGAAAATTTGAAAAATGCTATTCCCAATATAGAAAATGCTTTTCAGATTGCACTTGCTAATACGAAAGGACCTATTCATATAAATATTCCTTTTAATGAACCTTTATACGAAACTGAGGAAATTGTCTTTTGTAAACATAATTGGCAATCTGAAATTACAGCTATATGTAATTCAGAATACAATGATTTAATTGAAGCATGGAATCGCTCAAATAAAATAATACTAATTGTTGGTGTACTCCCTCCTAATAAGGATTTGAATAATTTACTAATTGAAATTATTCAAAATAAAAATATTGTTGTAATAGCTTCAGCTACTTCGAATCTAATTAGCGATAAAATTATTGGTATTCCTGAATTATTATTTAATACAATTAGTGATAATGAAAAAAAACAGCTTCAACCTGAATTATTAATCTCTATAGGTGGTCCGGTAATTTCAAAAGCAACCAAGCTCTTTCTCAGAAACTACAAGCCTAAACAACATTTTGACATTGATTATAACCAAGTCAGAATTGACACTTACTCATCATTATCCAATAAGATAATTTCATCGGATTCTAAGGTTCTTAGTTATGTTAAAAAGAATGGAGCGAAAAAACCAGTAGCTTACTTAGATTCATTTTTACAATTACAATCACAAAAACTTAAACTAGCCAAAGATATTATACAGAAATTGAGTTATTCTGATATGAAATTCTATTATCTATTTTTTGAATTACTTGATAATAATATTGATTTGCATATAGCAAATAGCACACCTGTTCGATATGCTGAATTATTCAAAAAACATAAAAATATAAATTACTTTTGTAATACGGGTACAAGTGGTATTGATGGCAATACATCAATTGCAGCAGGTTCAGCTCTTCATTCGAATAATAAAACTGTTCTTATTACAGGTGACATAAGTTTTGGATACGATAGTAATGCTTTTTGGAATAACCATATGCCAGATAATTTAAAAATAATTGTAATTAATAACGGTGGTGGTAATATTTTCAAAATAATATCTGGACCAAGTAAATCTGAAAGTCTTGAATACTTTGAAACTCCAATAAAAAAATCAAACGAACAATTCTGCTCTACTTATAATATATCATATCTATCGGCAAGTAGCGAAAAAGAATTGCTATTACAATTAAAAAAAATGTTGACTAGTAAAAGTTGTACCGTATTGGAAGTTTTCACACCATCTAACGAAAGTGCGGAGAACTATAAAAACCTATTCTATCAATTAAGAACTAATTAACAAGACACTAGTTCATTATAAGGTATATAATTATCACAATATGCTAAACA
>JAUXEM010000280.1 GCA_030620515.1 Salinivirgaceae bacterium | reverse complement strand
GCAGTTATGGGAGAAGCCGATGTTTTAAAGATTATGCAATACTTGCCCGGAGTTCAAGCTGCAGCCGAGGTAACAGCAAATCTATCGGTACGTGGTGGTAGTCACGATCAAAATTTTGTAATGCTCGATGGAGCTCCTGTTTACAACCCAACCCATGCTTTAGGTTTATCTTCTGCTTTTAATCCCGATGCTCTGAAAAGTGTTAAATTATATACAGGCGCTTTCCCAGCTCAATATGGTGGTCGAGTATCTTCAGTAGTCGATATGCAAATGAAAGAAGGTAATAGAAAAATTCTTGCTGTCTCTGGTGGAATTGGATTAATAGCCAGTAGGCTAACCTTTGAAGCTCCTATTATAAAAAATAAATGTTCATTTATGATATCAGGTCGCTATAGTTATGCAGGGCAAACAGTTAATGCTATTGCAGAAATAGGACAGAAACTAGGGCGAAACAACATGCAGAATTTTTCAAGTAATAATGAAATAAATTATTATGATTTAAATGTAAAGGCGAACTACAAGTTAAATAAGAATAATCACTTTTATTTATCGACTTATACCGGAGCCGACCATTTTTACTATTATTTAATAGATTCAAAAACAACACTTGATTGGGGAAACCTTACTTCCTCCATGCGGTGGAACCATATCTGGGGGAACAAATTGTTCTCCAATTTTACTTTGCTGTATAGTAATTATAATTAGGCACAGGTTCAAAAAGAGGATGTTCGAAATTTTGAATGGTTAGCAAATTTGCAAGAAATAGATTTTAAGGCTGATTTCGATTATTATTTTAATACAAAAAACAGAATAAAATTTGGCTTTGCTTGTGAAAACCACTTTTATGAGCCGGGTAGTATCCAACCTCGCGTTACATATTCCATTACAACTCCTTTTTCTATAGATGATAAACAATCGGCAATTTTAGCTCTATATGTGCAGAATCAACATAAAATTACTGATAAAATAAAACTAGATTATGGTATACGATATGCAATGTATGCTCAAATTGGTGCCGGAAAAGTTTACCATTATGATGAGAATTATAATAGAATTGATTCTGTTTACTTTGCCAATGGCGAAATAATGAAATCCTATAGTGGCATAGAACCTCGTATTTCGCGTAGGTATTTATTGAATAAACGGAGTTCTGTGAAATTAGCCTATTCCTTAAGCAGGCAATATCAGCAATTAATCTCCAACTCATCTATAGGTCTGCCTACTAATATATTGTTGCCTGCCGATACCTACATTAAGCCAATAACATCGCACCAAACTGTTGCAGGATTTTTTATGAACGATATTTGTTTTTTTAACCACCTATCGCTTGAGACTTACTATAAAAAGAATATTATAGATTATAAAGACAATGCTGATTTAAACCTTAATTCTAATATTGAAACAGAATTATTGGTTGGTGATGGAACATCGTATGGTGCCGAATTAATGCTTAAAAAAGATGTGGGAAAACTAACAGGCTGGATAAGCTATACCTTATCAAAAACAACCTTGCAAATTAATGGTATTAATAATGGGAATCCTTATCCTGCAAGATTCAATAAAAGACATAACCTTTCGCTTTTACTGAAATATAATTTAGGCAAGCAGTGGAGCCTGTCCGGTACATTTAAGTACACATCTGGGGGTTACACTAACGTACCCAAAGGATCGTTTTACTATTACGGTTCATCTTTTACTTATTATACTACAAAAAATGGTTATCAATTACCAGATTATCATAGATTAGATATTGCAATAAATTATTCAAATAATAAGAATAAAGACCGACGATTTAAAACAGATTGGTCATTTGGGGTATATAATATCTCCAATAGGCATAATGTATTTTCGATTTCTGTAAAACAAAATATTGGTGATCTTATTTCAAACAATGCATACAAAATGTATTTGTATGGTGCTGTTCCATTTATTAATCTAAAATTTAAGTTTTAACATGCGACCTTTATTTTTAATTTTTCTGCTTACAGTGGTTTTTAATATAGCTTGTGTTGAAGATTTTAATCTTGAGATAGACGATAATGATTTAAAAATAGTAGTCGATGGACTAATAACAAATGAACCAGGACCATATTTTGTTAGATTAATTTATAGTAGCGACGCAATACGTCAATATCCAGAGGGCGTGCAATATGACGATGAGCAACCAGTTATGAATGCTCAAGTCATTATGTCTGATGATTATGGGCAAATCGATACGCTTAAACCAATAGACATTAATCCTTAAAATTATAGTTTTGATCATACTTATGGGAATTTTACTGTTGTTTATGATAGTAATAAACAACAATACGATACAATAATATTTGAACATCCTATTGAATATAGGCACGATAGGGGTTTTTATAAAACTACTTCAATAGTTGGTATATCAAACCGCACATATAAATTGTCTGTAGTACATAGAGGTATTGAATATGTTGCATACGATTATATGATGGAAGTACCTTCAATAGATTCTATTAGTTTTATTAATGAAATTAAAGAGGCGGGTGGTCCTACATATTTTATGCCGACAATATATTTTAAAGAGCCACAAAATCAAAGCAACAATTATTTATTCCAACTGATAGATCGATATGATGATAGATTTCAATTAAGTAATCGTGTTTGGCGCTATTCAATACTATCAGACAAAACCCTTGAACCCTATGTAAAAGGATTGCAAATTGACGATGGTGCTTCACCCGATGGTCATGCCTTTTATCCAATATCTATAGGTGATACTTTAACAGTAAGAATGAGTAGTCTTTCTTTAGGTGCATTTAAATATTTTGAAAGCTTAATTAAACAGTTCGAGTATGATGGAGGGGCATATAAACCATCACCAGCTTCACCACCAACAAATTTATCCAATGGAGCTTTAGGTTTTTTTAGAGCATCGTCGATTACAAGTAAGAGTATCGTAATTGAATAAATAAAAGAATAACGTTCGACTGACTTATTCAAGCAGGCAGTATTTGGCATTTCCTTACAATGACTTAGCCTATCCATAAATAATATAAGTGTTTGTTCAAGAAAGTTCATATTCAAGGTTTTTGAGAAGTTTGAACCGCAGGCCCTATTTAAACATAGGGATGTGGATTTAGTTTCAGAACAACAATGTAGAAATTGGAATTTTATTACCAGACACTAATAGAAGAAAAGTGAAATAGGATAGAGTTGAAAAAAGCAGTTCAATAATTAAGCAAATTGAATAACAAATGCACGCTTTAATTTATATTGGACCATGACAAAGATTGATATGGAGTATTTGCCAAGAAAAAGCTGACTTTTAAACAGCACATTATAAGCCCTTTAAAAGTGAAATTGAAAATAGTTTTAAAAAAGGTTGATTTTTATTTGGATTGTATGGGTTGAATGAATACTTTTGCACCCGCTTTTAACGATAACGAAGTAAGAGCAGATAGGTTCTCAGAGGTTTTGAAAGGTTTTTAAACGGAATAAATAAGGCAACAAAGGGTTGCGAGATTTAGGTTTAAAAAAGGGAAATTTTTTTCTAATTATATTTTGTAGATTAAAAAAAAGAACTTAGTTTTGCAACCCGTTTCAGTTAAACGATACGGAATGTTCTCAGAGGGTTTTTTTGAAAGAAAATAAATTGAAAAAAAAAGATGAAAAAAGTTTTGCGGTTTAAAATAAATCACATACTTTTGCACCCGCTTTCAGAATGAGAGTTTTAATACAACACAGAAGTTCTTTAAACAAGATGATATTATTTG
>JAUXEM010000020.1 GCA_030620515.1 Salinivirgaceae bacterium | reverse complement strand
TGTATATTTGAAGTTTTTAGAGTAAAAAATAACAAGAAAAATATATTTTAGGCATATATTGTAAGATGCTGATTACGAGCACTTAATAGTAGCGTTAAATATTACGAGGAATTACTGCTTAAATTTGATTATTCTGATAAGATATTTATCTTAAATAAATTTATTTTGAAAAAAACATTTAAGTTGTTAACTTATAGAAATGTTTTACTGTAAATAAAACATATTGTTTAAATTATCGTATTTATATTATTTTGATTACAAAAATTAAATTTTGAAAAGATATATACTATTAATTTTACTTTTTACCTTAACCAATTCCCTAATAGGGAATGATAATTTTCGCTTTTATACTATTAATGTAAATGCGGACCTGCCTCAGGCTACAATATTAAATATTTTTCAAGACTCGAAATGTTTTATTTGGTTTTGCACCTACGATGGGCTATGTAGGTATGATGGTAAAAAATTGAATATTTATAGCACAAATGAAAATGATTCAAAATCGTTAAGTAATAGTACAGTTAATGATATTGTAGAAGGTTTTGATAATAAATTATATTTTGCTACTAGAGGCGGTGGATTAAATGTTTATGACCGCAATACAGAGTTATTTGAATATTATTATTCCGATTCATCGGAAACGTCAATTGTTGATAATTTAGTATATGGATTATTGTGTGCTTCAGATAGTACTATATGGATGGCTACATATGGGGGAGTGTCGAGATTTTTACCCGAAACAAAAACATTTAGATCTTATCATTCAACTGTAGAGTGGAAACATGGTTACCCAGATGCGTCCTCATTTTGTGTGCACGAGGATAGTGATAATACAATATGGATTGGTGCGTATCAAGAAGGGATACTCCAATATTCTGAAGAGACAGACTCTTTTGAGCAGTATTTGAATGATGTGATTGGAACGTATGATTCTGAAAGCAACACCATTTCCCAAATTGAAAACTATAATGATACTACACTTGTATTAGCAACAAAAGCTGGAGTGTATTTTTTTAATACAATAACAAAAAAGTTTTCTTGGGTTGTGAAAAATACAAGTGTATTTGGCAGTATTCTAGTAGATTCTGACAAAAATATTTGGATGTTTCCTGCAGAATCGGATGCTATAATAAGAAAACAAACAGGGGAAATAATTATGCTGGAGCATGATGAAAAAAATCCTTATTCTATTTCTAGAAATATTAACGTTGCCTATGAAGATAAATCAGGTTTAATATGGATTGGAACAGTATCACATGGCATGCAAATATTTAACCCCGCTACACAACAATTTAAAAATATATTTAAAAATAATTCTGCTAACTCAATTGTAGGGAATGCAATTTATGGGCTGGCTGAAGACGAAGAAGATAATCTTTGGATAGGTACTATTAATGGAATAAGTATTTATAATAAAACAAGTGAGAATTTTAAAAATTTAGTTGAAGATGGCACCACGAAAACGCCTAATAGCAATTTAATTTGGCATTTATTATATGATACAGACGGCTATATGTGGATGGCTACATCAAATGGTGTAAATAGATATTCTTTCGAAACAGGCTTGTTTGAATACCATAAACCGAAAATCAATGATAGTACATCAATTGCCGACACTGAAGTTTTTTGTATTGAGAAAGATAAAAATGGAGATATATGGGCTGGCACATATAATGGTCTATCAAGATACAATTTAAAAACCAAAACATGGAAATCTTATTATTCTAGAAAGAATGATACTAACACATTATCAAATAGTATTATTTGGCACATTTTGGCTGACTCAAAAGGTGATTTATGGATTGCTACAAATAGAGGCTTAAATCAATATAATTTTTCTAGCGATAAGTTTATAAGACACTCAGTGTCAGATACTATAGGTGATTTATTAGCTAATACTGATATAAATCTTATTTATGAGGATCAGGAAAATACTGATATATTATGGTTGTCAACTCAGAATGGTTTAGTTAGGTACGATCGGAATAAAATAAATTTAAAAATATTCAACAAAGAGGATGGTTTGCCAAATAATACGGTGTATGGCATAGAAGAAACTAGTGGCTATCTGTGGTTTACAACAAACTTAGGATTATCTAGATTTAATAAAAATACTTTTGAAATAGTAAATTTTGATAAGAAAGATGGTATACAGGGGAATGAGTTTAATTTACCATCGTTAAAATTGTCAGATGGCAGATTTGCTTTTGGTGGAATGAATGGATTAACTATTTTTTATCCCGATAGCATTAATATTCCTACATCTGAAATTAAGATTTATTTCACCAATATAATGCTTAATGGTAAGCCTCTTTTGCCAATGCAAGAACGATATGGAAGAGTTTGTCTTAAACAATCCATTTTGAGTGCAGACACTATAGAGTTGAGCTATAAAGAGAAACTTATTTCGTTAAATTTTACCGCACTGTTATATTTTCAAAATGAGAAAATAAACTATCGATATAGGGTATTGCCCAAAGCGAATAATTGGATTGAATTGAAAGGAATAAATAACGTTACTTTTACTAATTTACCGCCAGGTAAATATACGCTTGAAATACAATCAACCAATGAACAAAACAAATGGTTGAATAATACAAAATCATTATTAATAATAATTCATCCGCCTTTCTATAAGCAAGTATGGTTTTATATACTAGTTGCTTTAATTGCGTTGTATTTTATTAGACATAGAATACAGCGGTTTAAAACCGCCAATAATAAGCTAGAGCTTGCTGTTCAGGAGCGAACAGAAAAAATATCGGCTCAAAAAGAAGAGTTGGAAATTCAACGAGATAGAATTGCAGAACATAAAGCCAAAATTGAACACTTTGCAGAGGAATTAGAAATAAAGGTTGAGTTAAAAACAAAACAATACAAAGAGGCTAAAGAGAAGGCAGAAGAGTCCGATAGACTTAAGTCTGCATTTCTTGCAAATATGAGTCATGAAATTAGAACACCAATGAATGCTATTATTGGGTTTTCAGATTTATTAGCAAGTATTGATGTGAGTGACGAAGAGCGCAAAAATTATGCAAATTACATTAAAAACAATGGAGATGCTTTACTTAATTTATTGAATGATATTTTAGATGCATCTATTATTGAAGCAGGTAAGTTGCAGTTAGTAAATAAGGAATTTGGAATAATAGATGTGCTTGAGAATACTCATATGTCTTTTATACATAGCGAATTACTAAAGAACAAGTTAAATGTTGTACTAGATATTCAACCATGCAAATATGCTAGCGTAAAATTGAATACAGATTTGTTTAGACTATGTCAGGTGCTTAATAATTTAGTAGGTAATGCTTTAAAATATACCAATAGTGGCTCCGTTTCGGTTATTGTAATTGTGGAAGATTCTAAGGCTATTTTTGAAGTAAAAGATACTGGTGTAGGCATTAAACGTAGTGAGTTGAGTAGAATTTTTGAACGATTTCATAAAGATGAAAATGGGGGTAAAACACCATACAGAGGTGGTGGATTAGGCTTACCAATTTCGAAAAGCTTAGTGGAACTTATGGGCGGTGAAATATGGGTTGAATCAGAATTGAATGTAGGTTCTACTTTTTATTTTAGCATACCAAGAGTTATATAAAAAAACCCTGAAAGTAAATATCAGAGCTTTTGTAAGTATCTTATTTAAAGAAAAAATTATGCTAAATTATTAAAAGCTGCTTGTACATCATCATCTTCTTCCATTTTATCTAACATTTTCTCAATGTCCTCAAGCTGTTCTTCCGTAAATTCTACTGTCGATGTTGGAATACGTTGCAATGTTGCTTTTACTTCCATTTCTTTTTCTTCAAAAGCCTGTGTTAGCTCGCCAAACTTAGTGTAATTGCCGTAAATATATACAGTACCATCATTCTCTTCAATTTCATCTAAACCAGCATCTATAAGTTCAAATTCTAATTCCTCAAGATCTAAACCTTCAGGTTTTTCAAACTCAATAACTGTTTTGCGGTTAAACATAAACTCTAGCGATCCATTTGGCGATTGGCTGCCACCTGCTTTATTAAGGTATGATTTTACATTAGCAGTTGTTCGGGTTGTATTGTCGGTCATGCATTCTACAAAAACCAGTACGCCATGAGGTCCCTTACCCTCAATATTCATTTCTATAAAACTAGCTGCGTCTTTACCAGCAGCTCTCTTTATAGCATTATCAATATTATCTTTCGGCATGTTTTGAGCCTTAGCATTCTGAATAGCTGTTCTTAGTTTTGGATTCATAGCTGGGTCAGATCCTCCATCTTTAGCAGCAACAGTTATCGCTTTTCCAAGTTTTGGAAAAATTTTAGACATCTTGTCCCAACGTTTCATTTTAGCGGCTTTCCTATATTCAAACGCACGTCCCATATATATCTTGTTTATTTAGTTATCGTTATATAATTTGAATGCAAAATTAATTTTTTTTTCCTAATAATGCTTTTATATGTTGATGTATAAATTATTATTTGATACCTTAAATCCGCAAGTCACGGTGTGAGTTGTTGATTAATAGCTGATTGTAAAAATAAAACGAATGCCTCTAATAAAGGACTCACGCCGTGACTATCAAGCATTTAACCTTAATAGTTGCGGAATCAACGTGATAAACAGGATAGATATTAATAATATTTTTTTAATTTGCACATAAATGCTTGAATTGAGACTTATATTATTTACAATAATTATTATTTTTGTTGGTTGCAAAAACGAAAAACAACAGTTCCTGGCGGTTAATGCCAATGAAATAGCTGTGGTCTTAATTGATAGTCTTATACAACAATCAAATAATAGTTTTTACAAAAACAGCGATAGTTTACCCATTATAGATAATGAATTAATGCAAGCATTGAGCATTGCTAAGTCAAATAATAATCAACAAAAAACGGCTGAACTATTCAATATAATAGGAAAACGAAATCGGAATCTGTCAGAATTCAATAAAGCAATATGGTATTTTCAACAGTCGATTGCTATTGCTAATGAGATTTCTAATGATGAGTTGCATGCAAAAACATTACATGAATTGGCCGTTGTATTTAGGAGAATGGATGACAATGCCCAAGCTTTACGATTATATATTGAAACCCTAGAATGGGCAGAAGCCGTGCAAGACACCTTTTTAATACATTGCTCTTTTAATGGGATAGGTAATGTCCATTTTAATTACAAAGACTATGTTAAAGCAATTGAGTATTATCACAAATCGTTGCAGTTTATAGGTGAAAAGAATCCAAACCTATTGGGCGAGGCTATAAATACAAACACATTAGGAGAAGCATGGCTTTTTTTGGGAAATACCGATTCAGCCTTATTCTATTTAAATAAATCATTCAATATAAATGTTCAAATAAATTCAAGATTAGGACAGGCGATTTGTTACAATGGTATGGGAATGGTTTTTCACAAAAACAAGGAATATACAAAAGCTATTGAATCATTTAAATCTGCAATAGTAATAGATAGTGACGATATTGATTTAATTTATGTTGCAATGTTTTTAGCGAATTTAGGTAAAAGCTATTTGAATGTAAAGGAGTATGAACTAGCTGAAAAATCACTATTGGAAGCCTATCATATTTCCAATACAATAGGTAGTAAACATGAAGCACTTGATGCATCTAATTCTTTAGTTAAATTATATAGAGAAATAAATAAGCCAAATAGCTCTTTTTTGTATGTTCAAAAAAGTATGGCTTTTAAAGATTCAATTACTGAAGATTTAGTTCGAAATAATAATGAAGCCATGAATACGCTATATAAAGCAGAAAGGCAAGAGCGGGAAATTGTTATTCTAAAACAGAATGCAGAGCTTGATTCTCTAAAAATGAGTAGGCAAAAATATACATTCTTTGCAATGTTGGCGTTGTTAATTGTTGTTTCTATGTTTGGATTGTTTGTGTTTCGTCAGCGTAAGCTTCGAAGTCAAATAAATCAAGTTTCATTAGAGCAAAAACTATTAAGAGCTCAACTAAATCCACATTTTGTATTTAATTCATTATCAGTAGTTCAGAATTTTATTTTGAAAAATAATAAAGATGCTGCTTCCGAATATTTAGTAAAATTTTCGCGTTTAATGCGAAATATTTTAATGGGTTCAGGCGAAGATTTTATACTACTGGAAAATGAAATAGAGATACTGGATGATTATTTAAAACTACAACGGTTAAGGTTCCAAGGTAAATTTGATTATTTCTTTGAATTATCGGAAGATATTGATCCGCAATTCACATTGGTTCCGCCAATGCTACTGCAACCATTTGTTGAGAATGCCATAGAGCATGGCGTTCGTGATATTGACCGAACAGGAATAATAATAATTCGTTTTAATAAGGAAAATGAGAATCTTATAATTGAAGTAGACGATAATGGTTGTGGATTGCAAGAACAGCAAGCTTCAAAAAAGAAAAAGGGACATATCTCTATGTCCACCAAAATAACCCGCCAACGCATGCAAAATTTACAAGCCATAACCAAAAAGCAATGTAAATTCGAAGTGGCTGATAAAAACACCAAGTTAGGATTAGAAGGGGTTTTGGTTAGTGTAGTTATACCATATCAGGAGGATTAAAAAAAATGTAATGGAAAGAAAAGACCAAAAAGAAATAAAAATATTAATCGAAAAAGAGATTGTAAAAACCGAACAGATTATTGTCGATTACAAAGAGTTGACTAAACCTGAGGGGCTTGATAGTGCCGTGGGTAGAGTTTCTCGAATGGATGCAATTAATAATAAAAGTGTAACTAAGGCAGCTTTACGTCAATCTGAAGATAAGCTTAAAAAGTTAAAATATGTATTTTCTCTCATAGGAAAACCTAATTTTGGTTTATGTGTTCGTTGTGGAAATGTAATTCCAATTGGGCGAATAGTTTTAAGACCTGAAAGTACGCATTGTGTTAATTGCGCACGTTAGTAGCATAAGTCAACATTGATTATTTACCATATATTAATTGAATCATTCCAAATACCAATTGCTTTATACCACTTATTCATTTGTCAATTTGCTTTTAAATCTTTTTTCTACTTTCGATATAGAATTTAAACGATTTGGCAAAATCAAAAAAACAAATGCCGAGTTAACTCGTGAAAAATACCCTTTTGAGAAACACCCTATTTGAATAACCTGCAAGAGCCCTCTTGGAGGTTATTCTACTTTTAGACCTCTTTGTTTTGAAATAGTATAAACCGGTACTTTTTGGTTTAGTTTTATTGAGGAAATTATTTTGTCAGCTCTAGCTCCCTGCTCGTCTTCTATTTGAATAATAACTTGTACCTTATCATCGGCTATAGCATAGGCATTAGGCAACTCATCTTGAGAAATTAATTTATCGTTTACAGCAATGGTTTCGTTTTTACCAACATACCAATAATTGGTGGTGGTTTTGTGCATTAATTTCTTGTTATTATTCATTTGCACATCGGCATGAGCATAATGATTGTTAAACTTATGATTTCTGTTTATAAACAAAAAAGTAATGCTAAAAAGAACTGCAATTGCCGCAGCATAGGCTGTCCATTTGCTAACGGATAGCTTTCTAATGTCTGTTTTTATGGTTGGTTGATTGAAAGTTAGTTTACTAGTATCATAAAGCAAACATGCCTCTTTATATCCTTCAATAGCTTCTTTACACAGTGCGCATTGTTTTATGTGTTCCTCAAATAATACTATAAAACTATCCTCAGCACTCCCGTTTATATACTTTGAAAAGTCAGTATTAGATGGGCATTTTTCCATTGTATTTATTACTCTCTTTCCCATAGTTTTATTCTTTATTTTGTAAATATTCCTGCATTATAATTTGAAGATTTCTTTTGCCATTTTGAATGAAGCTCTTAACCTTCTTTAGTTCATGCTTTGTAATATCAACAATTTCGAAATAACTCTTGTTATCCAGAAAAAACAATTCAATGCATTGTTTTTGTTCAGGTTTTAATTGTAAAAGAGCTTTTTCAAGCGCAACAAGTTGCTTTTCTTTTGTATGACTCGTATCAGTATCAGATTCCATAAAGTGATTCGCACTATTTTTGTCTCCATCGTTATAAACAATTTCTTTCGTTTGCTTTTTAAGGAAACTAATGCAATGGTTTCTGGCAACTGTTAGCAACCAGCTTTTAAATTCCTTTATCTCATATTTCTTTAGGGAGGCATATAGGTGGCTATAAATTTCAAGTTGTGCTTCAGATGCCATGTCTGGATTTTTCAAATATTTTAAGCAAATACCAAAAACAATATGCGCATAGCGTGTATACATTTCCCCAACAATATTTGTGTCGTTAGTTTTTTTGTACAACTGAACTAATTCGCTATCTGTTTTTTCATCAAGCTTTGAGTTATATTTTATGTTTATAATTCTCATATCCTTTTCAAAAATGAGTAATTCTTTTGTCAATTCCATAAACTTACGTTAAAAATATTCGGTTGTCCTTTCAATATAATATCCCAATACTTTGAATCCATTGTATCCTATTATTTAAAGACATCAGTTTTCAGTAAGTGGTAAAATACCGGGAGCTGGAGACTGAGGACTGCGTTTTTTCAAATAAGTATTAAGATATTAACCGTGAAAAATTCATTTTATGGAATATTGTTAACGGGCTACTCCCATTAGAAAAAACCTTAAAAACGAGAATTATGGAATTAAAGAAATCAAAAAATGCAGACCTAAGGAATAAACAAGGTTTATTTTTCCAAGTGGGAATGTTAGTAGCACTAGCATTAGTTTTTGTATCGTTCCAATGGAGTGTTGAAGAAAAAGGCACAAACATGACTTTCGAAAATCAAACTTTTGAATATGATGAGGAGCTTATTCTAATAACCAGACCTGAAAAACAAGAAGAAAAGATTGCTCCAAAACCACAAGCAGAAATATTACTAATTATTGATGAACTTAATCCGATTGATGGAGATGATATTGATATTGATGTTTCGGCAAGTGAAAATACCAGAGTTGAAATTATATATATAGAACCAGAAATTGAAGTTAAAGAAAATAAAATATTTACAATAGTAGAGGATATGCCAATATTTCCTGGAGGTGATAAAGCTTTATTTGCTTATTTTGGTAGAAATATTAAATATCCTAAAATTGCAAAAGAGAATGGAATACAGGGTAGAGTGTTTATAGCTTTTGTTATAAATAAAAAAGGAGAAGTTGTTAATGTTCAAATTGTAAGAGGAGTGGATCCATCGCTAGATGGAGAGGCTCTACGGGTTGTTCGTTCATTACCCAATTGGACTCCAGGAAAGCAGCTTAATAAGGCGGTAAATGTTTCCTTTAATGTTCCCATAAGCTTTAGGTTGAACTAAGGTAAAAGTATTTTAAACATAATTTTACAAATAGTATTAATGCAAAATATACCCTGTAAAACAATTGCAGGGTTTTGTAATTATAATAAACAAAATTGTGACTTTTATTGTGATTTTCTAATCTCTTTGGGTATAACTCGCCTGCCAAGTTACTCGAGGCTTGCCTCGTTTATTTTTTTTGTTTTGAAATTTGAAATTTGTTTTTTCCCGCCTGACCAGTCGGGCAGGTTGAATTTTAATGCCTCATGGGCCTGCCCCAAGGTAATTTACTATTAATGATCTAACATATGGCAATTTGAAGAAGCAGAGTTTGATATTAACTTTTCTGCTAGATTGTATTGTCTTAGTATTGTAATTGACTAATTATTTTGTAAGTTTATTTAAACTCAAAAGAAAGCACAAATTATGAAAAAAAGGAACTATACTCCACTCAAAATAGTAATTGTAATATTCGCTTTATCCTTTTCATCTTTTATGGCTGCTGGAAATGAACTGGAGAACGAGTTGAAAAAAATTAAAACATACCTTGAAAAAAATAACGATACAGCATTACTGATTCTAGATAATGCATATAAGAAGTATGGGCGTTCGGCAACGGAATTAGAAAAAGGGAAAGTTTTTGAATTTTACGCTAAAGTGTATGAAGCCATGGAGGAGAACCAAATTGCTCTAGATTATTATTTGAAAGCAAAAGCTGCCTATGAATCACTAGATTCATTAAGACTTGCGACATCCTTATATCCAGACATTGGAGTAATTTATTATTGGTTGGGAGAATACGGAAAAGCTACGGATGCTTATATGCAGGGTGTAAAAGCTGCTGATAAAAACAACGATAAGAATACTTTGGCGCGATGTTTTCAGAACATGGGCATGCTTTACAGTGCAATAGGTGAAAATAAATTAACGCTAAAATATTACAATAAAGCACTTGAACTGTCAAATCAAATACCAAATTTTGAATCAAATAAAGCTGGTATTCTTCAGAATATTGGAATTACATATGCAAATCAAGGAGAGCTAGAATCTGCTATTAGCTATTATAAAAAATCTCTTTCAATATATAATCAATTGGATGAAGCTGTTAATATGGCAATAACTTACAATAATCTTGGAGTTTTGTTTGAACGGAAACAGCTTAGTGATTCAACTATTTTTTATTATAAAAAAGCATTGGATGTATTTTATAAAATAGACTTTAAAAGGGGTATTTCTATTTCTTTATCTAATATTGGGAATATTTACAAAGAAGAAATGAGGAACGAATTAGCGCTTGAGTATCTTTTTAAAAGTCTTGAGGTGGCTGAGGAAATTAAACTTGCAGACCAAATTCAAAGTACTTACAATGACATTTCCATGGCGTATGAGAATATGGACAATTGTGAAGAATCTCTTCATTATTTAATTCTTGCTTATGATTGGTCAGACACTGTATTCACAATTGAACAAGCGAGCCAAATCATGGAACTTGAAACAAAATACGAAACCGAAAAAAAAGAACAGCAGATTTTACTTCAGGAAACCAAACTGCGAGAAAAATCTCTAAGAAATATTGGCTTAACAGGTATATCTATACTGGCATTATTGTTAGCTTTACTTATATATATTAACCTAAGAAGCAAGAAAAAACTAAATGCTCAACTTCGTGATTCGAATAATCTCTTAGCTCATAAAAATGACCAAATTACAAGTAGTATAACTTATGCCAGTTTTATTCAGGCTGCAATACTACCACCATTGTCTCTTTTTGATGAATATTTCTCAGAGAATTTTATATTGTTTAAACCCAAAGATATTGTAAGTGGTGATTTTTATTGGATAGAAAAAGTAAACAGCTATGTTGTTATTGCAGCAGTCGATTGTACTGGACATGGCGTGCCGGGTGCCTTTATGAGTATGCTCGGAATTAGTTTTTTAAACGAAATTGTGCAAAAACGAGTAATTACACAAGCTAATCAGGTACTAAACGAATTGCGTAAATTAATTAAGCATTCATTAAAACAGCATGGAGGAAAAGATGCTACAATGAATGGTATGGATATGGCTTTATGTATTTTGGATACAAAGACTAATATAATGCAATTTGCCGGTGCATATAATCCATTGGTATTAATAACAGAAAAGAATGGAGTAAATGAACTTCAGGAGATAAAAGCAGACAGAATGCCTGTTGGTTTCTACCACGGTAAAGAGAAAACCTTTACTAATCATGAAATTCAATTAAAAATGGGCGATGCTTTTTATCTTTACTCCGATGGTTTTATGGATCAAATGGGTGGTGTAGAAGGTGGAAAATTCATGAGTAAGAATTTTAAACAGTTATTGAATGATATTCATGAAAACCCAATGCAAGAACAAAAAAAAATATTGGAAAATACTATAACCAAGTGGATGAATGGAACTGAACAAATGGATGATATGTTGGTGATAGGGGTTAGGGTATAATAATTGGATTTAATCTTTCATTTTTGTAAGTTTATATAGTTCTATCAATTTTAGAAAAACGTAAAATAATTTTATAAGAAACTCTCATGCAAGGGAGGCCCGCCTGAACTATTCGGGAGGCAAATATTTTAAGTCGAGCCTGCCTTATGGCTGACAGGCTCGTACATAAGGATATGATTAAAAATGAAATACTTAACTAATTTTTAAACGAATGAAAATTTTAATAATCTCAATTGTTATTTTTAGTTTAGCTATGTCTGCTTATGCACAAAAAAGCATTGATCTGGTTACTCTATCAGGTACTTATGGCTTCCCTTCCAGTTATGAAACTCCAATTACTGAAAAAGGAACTGAATATCGTGGAAATATAAGCTTAACATTGCCAGTAGTCCTATCAGACAAAACTATCTATTACAATAATATTAATTACTACTATTTTGGAGTGCAAAATAATGCAACTTTTGACGATAGTATTGCAAATCCTATAAGTGTTTCGGGCATTATTGTTAGAACAGGTATTGTACAAAAGATTAATGACAAACATGGATTCCAAATATTGTTTGTTCCGCGCTTAATGACCGACTTTAATAATGTTGGATCAAATTCCTTCCAATTTGGTGGAATTGCTATGTATGAAAGAACATATAGCGACGATTTTACATTCCGTTTTGGAGCCATGTATAATCAGGAATTCTCAGGCCCTTACGTTGTGCCTCTTATTTATTTAGATTGGAACATAACAAATAAAGTTAGTGTCGTTAGTCTGCTGCCTGTTTATATGAAAATTAAATATAAGTATAGCGAGCGTTTCGAGTTTGGCATAGGTTATTTTGGTTTAATGACTACTTTTCGCTTAGGTCACGATGATTACAAAAACGACTATTTAGTTAGACAAAGCATTGATTTATATTTATACGAGCGCTATCATATTGGTAGTAATATCCATTTAGAAACACGACTAGGCTATTCTTTAGGAAGAAAATATTCCCAATATAACGAAAACGACAAAGTGAGTCTTAGTATACCTTTAGCCACTTTTGGCGATAATAGAACACAAGCAAACATACCAATTGATAATGGCGCCTTTATTAATGTGAGACTCGTTTATAATCTACCACTTGATGATTAATAAATATGACTCTTTTCTAATTTGTGTCTGCAAGAAAACTCCACTAATTTCGTTACTCTTGCATTTTAATCAATCATTTACGAAAAGTAAACTCCTTATTTTTCTAGCATAAGGCTAGACGAAAGCCCTGACTGAATACCTACGGTAGGCTGGCACTTCGGGACTAAAATGGTTTCATGTCAATTCTGTCCAAGTCAGTTGTTCTGAAATTGGTAGTGAAGCTAAGTTTCAAACAGCTTTTATAATAATACCTTAAATCCGCAGCTCATTGATTAAAGCATTGATAGTCATCGGATGAGTAGTAAAATTAATGTGAAACATATCATATTCTATATTGCTATTAATCAACAAACTCATCCGATGACTTGCGGAAATTAGGTAATATACGCAGTTATCTAAAATTATTGTTTCGTTATCCTTTTGCTAACATTAAATTGTAACTTTAAATACAATTAGTAGTATATTATTAAAAGCAAGGGATAAGCTCAATACTTCTACTGAGTTTATTAAGAGGGAAAATGTATATCAGAAATCTTTATAATGAACATCAATTGATGTTCTATTTAAGCTTGGTTTTTGTTTTTTAATTGCTTTAAGCATTTGTATTAAGCAGTTATAAAATATTCAGTTAGGAACTGAAAAGCATTATGAATTATCTTCTTTCATTTAATGCAATATCACCTTGCCATACAGAATATTGCGCTTAATATCATGTGATTTGCAACCCGCGCATTAACAAATATATACAAGGCATTGACGAATCATTATTATTGATACTAACACTTAAATACAAAAATTATGAAAAATTTGAAAATTAGAACTAAACTAGTATTTGGCATTATAGGGCAGCTTGTATTTATTGTTTTAATACTATTTTTTATGATAAATCTGAATACAAAACTTGATGCTGTTTCCGAAGAAAAAGTAAATAGTACTAACGAAATAAATTCGTATAAAAATTTAACAAATTTTGTTAAGGAGTATTTAAGTGACGAAATAAAATTCGATAAGTTAAAAGAAGAATTTACAAGAATAGAACAAAATGAAGGGGATGCGAATCAGGATGATGAACTACAGGATATATGGCTAAAACTTAGACAAATAAATGAACTTAAAACTAATAATATATCAATAGAATCTGATGTAATGAAATTGCTTGATTTATCACTAAAACAATCTAATTCTTATATAGATAATATTAGCATAAGGTTAGCTGATTTAAATGAAAGAAAAAAAGTAACAACAATAGAAAGAGCTGTAATAGCTGGCGCAAATATTGGAACTAACAATCAACATAAAACAAAACTTCTTTTTACTAAAATGGGACATGATATATCATATAAGAATGATTTACTGGATTTTATTGATATAGGTATTGAGCAAGGAGTTATTGATGTTAGGCGATTGAAAGGCACTAAATTTGAGATATTGCCTGTAAATGCTCTTAATTCACTAAAAGAAATTAAAAAAGCAGCATTAAATTATTCTACAAATGTTGAAGGAATCAATCAAAATAGGGATGCTGTTATACTGGGAATCAATACATTTATAACAGAATTGAATAGTAAAGATATACAATCTACAAGGCATAGTTTTAGTGGAATTAAAATATTAATTAGAAATATCTTTTTTGCATTATTTGTTATTGCAGTGTTGGTGATTGTGCTTAATTTCTCAATTCAGAAATTGGTGAATTATGTTTTTAAGATTTTGATTAAAAATTTAACAATAATTTCTGAGGGTAATATAAATGTCACTTTCCCTGAGAACTTAACAAAAAGAACAGATGAAGTTGGTCCACTCTTTAGTGCAGTTAGTAAACTTACTAAAAATCTTCAAAGAATAATTAGCGACATTAGTGAGAGCTCAAATAGTGTAGCTATTGCAAGCCATCAAGTAAATTCAAGCACCCAGCAAATTTCACAGGGTGCAACAGAACAAGCCTCATCAACAGAGGAGGTTTTATCATCCATAGAAGAGATGTCTTCAAATATTGATCAAAACAATGAAAACTCACAAAAAACAGAAGGAATTGCACGAAAAGCATCGTCCGGAATCATTCATTTATCTAGTGCAGCTAAAGAAAGTTTGGGTTCAATTAAACAAATTGCAGAAAAAATAACAATAATTAACGACATTGCCTTTCAAACAAATATTTTAGCACTAAATGCAGCCGTTGAAGCCGCTAGGGCTGGAGAATACGGAAAAGGTTTTGCAGTTGTTGCCGCAGAAGTTAGAAAACTTGCCGAACGAAGTAAGGTTGCTGCAGATGAAATTAACGAACTGTCTAGTCAAAGTTTGAATACAACAGAAGCTTCGGAAAAACTTATGAGTGAGATAATGCCGGAAATTGAAAAAACTGCTGAATTAGTGCAGGAAATATCTGTTTCAAGCTTAGAGCAAAAATCAGGAATAAATCAAATTAATGGAGCTATTTCGGAATTAAACACTGTTACCCAGCAAAATGCAGCAGCCTCAGAACAAATGGTTAGCAGTTCTGAAGAATTAGCAAGGCAAGCTGAAAATCTAAAAGAAATTGTGAGCTACTTTAAGGTTGATAACACAGAAATAAGCTCTACCAAAAAAGCAATACCAACCCCTGTTTATAAAGCTAAAAAACTAGAACCAAAAAAAACAAGCTTTAATAATAATTCAAGAAACGATTCAAATAATGGAATTTCATTAAATCTGACTGAAACTATCTCAGACAATGAATTCGAAACATTTTAATTTATAACAAACTACTATGGATTATTATTTTAATACTAACTAAAAATTATCTAATTATGGGACTATTTATCGCACGCAACAAAAACGTTGAAGTAAACGGACAAACAATTTTATCAATTGTTGATGGAATGAGTGGATTTGAAAGTAAAGCTCAAAAAATTCTGGAGAAAAACGGACTTGCAAATATAACGCCAAATGGGTGGTATCCGCAGCAAGCATGGCTAAATGCCTTTAAAGAGATTTATGAAACGGTTGGTGAATCTACAGTGCTTAATATTGGAATGAAAATTCCTGAAAAAGCAAATTTTCCAGATAATATAGACACAATAGAATCTGCATTAGAGTCTCTTGAGATTGCATATCATATGAATCATCGGTTAAATGGACAGCTGCTTTTTGATCAAAATACTGGAGCTATCAAAGACGGAATAGGGCATTACTATTACGAGAAAATTGGAGAAAGAGAAGTTAAACTTATTTTGGATACACCTTTCCCTTGTGCGCTTGACAAAGGTATTATTAAAGGACTAGCTAATAAATTTAAACCAATTGGCTCTTCTGTAAAATTTAAAGAAAAAGTAACAGATGGATGCCGATCCAAAGGAGGAGGAACCTGTACGTATTATATCTCTTGGTAAAAAAAAGTATTAAACAATTTATTGTAAATGGAGTTATATAAGTATTATTTTGGAAGACGTAAAACTTTCAAAATAATACTTGTACAGTTAACTTTTACCATTAGTATTTATAATTTTATTATAATAATATATTTAAAACGGTAACTACACTATTTAATATACAATATAAAGCTATAATGTATGTATCAAGTAATGATATTAAGCGCAGATGATTAATTGTTAGAATGGTATAGTGAAATGCAAATACGTTAGCTTGATTATAAGTTTTTTTATAAAACGTACGAATTATTGATATATCAGGGAATACCTTTTAAAAAACCCTAAACCATGCTAAAAACTCTTTCAGACGGTTTCAAGTAGTTTGTAAGGTTGAAAAACATGAAAAATATTGTCATCTTTAATTGAAATGACAACATTTTTAAAGAATATTACTTAAGCGATTTCTATGGTTGATATATACTATCAATTATTATTCAAGTTATTGTTTAGCTCTTAAGATTTATCTCGTATTATGAAAAACGACACAAACTTTTACGAAAATTTATTTGAGAATCAGCAAGCAGTTATATTTGTTATTGATTCAACGAATGGTAACTTCTTATATGCAAATGCAACCGCTAAAAAATACTACGGGTGTTTTGATTATCAAATCTCAAATTTGTGTCTTTACCTAATTACATATCCAAATTCAGAACAAATAAAAAAAGAGATTAAGAAAACAATAAAAAATGGAAGCAATCATTTCCGCACAAAACATAAACTTGTTTCTGAAGAAATTAGGGATATTGAGTTGTCAGTTTCCACAATTTCACATAATAAAACTTCTTCTTTATTATGTATTGCCAAAGATATTACATCTGAAATAGATATAAAGAAGTTGTTCGATGAAAGCATGTTGAAATATCAGACACTGTTTGAATCGGCATACGATGCTATTATTTTAATGAAAGATGCAACTATTATAGATTGTAATATAAGAGCTCTTGAGATTTTTGGATATGATAATAAGTTAGAATTAATGGGATTAAATATATTGAATATGGCCCCTATTGAGCAGCCTGATGGAAAATCATCGGTTGATAATGCTAAACATTATATTTCATTAGCTTTAGAAGGCGTGCCTCAGAGATTTCATTGGAGAAATTTAAAAAAAGATGGTAGTTTAATAGATGTTGAATTATCTCTAAATAAAATATTGATAAAAGGAAAAGAATTATTATTGGTAGTAGGACATGATATTACAGAAAAATTAGAAGCTATAAATTTATTAATTGATAAAGAAGAAAGAATTAGGATACTACATGAGTCGGCAAATGATTCTATTTTTATAATGGAAAATGAAACTATAATTAGCACAAATAAAAAAGGAGCCGAGATTTATGGATACGAGAATGAGCATGAACTACATGGCTTAACTGTTTTTGATCTTTCTCCTGATCTTCAGCCAAATGGAGAAAAATCAAAAGAACTGGGGCTAAAATATATTGAAGCTGCTTTAAAAGGGAATGCACAAAGTTTTTTGTGGAAACATAAGAAAAAGAACACAGAATTAATTGATGTTGAAGTATCGCTAAATGCTTGTGTTATAAAAAATACAACCTACATTCAGGCCATTGGACGTGATGTTACTGCTAGGTTAATGGCCGAAAGTAAATTGAAACAATCAGAGTTAAAATACAGGACTTTGCATGAAACTATGATTCAGGGAGTTATTTATTTCAATATGCAGGGAGAAGTAATATCAATAAATTCTGCTGCTTTGAGGATATTAGGATTAAAAGATGATCAAATATCTTTAAAAAATAAGAATATTTTTAATCAAGCCATTTATGAAAATGGATTAGAGTTTCCGAAAACTAAATTTCCCCAATTTATTGCCATTAATGAAAGCATTGAAATAACAGGTAGCGTTATAGGAGTTTATAATTCAATTGATAAGGAATATCGATGGATTAATGTTCATGCTGTGCCTTTATACATTAATTCGAAAGATAAGCCCGATCAAGTATATATAACTATAGAAAACATTACAGAAAGGAAAAACTCAGAAAAAATAATTACAGAAAAAAGATATTTGTTAGAAGAAAGGAATCAAGAATTTATTGTCACAAATGAAGAGTTAATGGAGAGTAACTTAACAATTAGAGAAATTAATGAAGAGTTAAGTTTAGCAAAAGATAATGCCGAAGAAAGTGATAGATTAAAATCTGCATTTTTAGCCAATATATCACATGAAATAAGGACTCCAATGAATGGTATCAAAGGATTTGTGGATTTATTAGCGATAAATTATTCAATGATTGATGATACTGTAGCTAACTATATAGAAATTATTAAAGAATGTAGCGATCAACTTCTGTCTATTGTAAATGATATTGTTACAATTTCAAAAATAGAATCTGTACAGGAAAAAATGTTTTTTAAGCAAGTGATTGTTAAAGATGTTTTAGAAGATACTCTTCGGTCTTTTGCAAATACTTCTCAGAAATTAGATATCCCAATTACTATAGAATACGAAAATCCTGAAAATTTATATATTACAATAACTGATCAATCCAGATTATCTCAAATTCTACAGAATATTATTAGTAATGCTTTTAAATTTACCTATAAAGGATCTGTAGAAGTTAAGCTTATGGAAAAAGATAGTTTTCTTTTGTTTTCAATAAAAGATACAGGTATTGGAATTGAAGAAGATATGTATTTAAAAATATTTCAAAAGTTTCGTCAAGGTTATAATGAAGATTTATCAATGAACTATTCTGGTCTTGGTTTAGGACTACCTATATCTAAATCGCTGGTGGAATTATTAGGTGGTATATTATGGTTTGAATCAAAAAAGAATTATGGATCAACTTTTTATTTTACAATTCCTATTTTAGAGGCTGAAACTAATGAATCTACCTTTATACATAAACCTGAAGATATTTCCAGAAAAAAAACACTTCTTAATTTATTAATTGTAGAAGACGAGGAGAGTAATTTCATGTTGCTTAATGAACTATTAAAAGATAAAGAGATTAGAATTCAACGGGCTCATGATGGTCAAGAAGCAATAGATATTTGCAAATCAGAAAATGCTATTGATTTAATATTAATGGATATTAAAATGCCTAAGGTTAATGGATGCGAAGCCTCTATAATAATAAAAGAATTACAACCAGATATTAAAATTGTAGCACAAACGGCATATAAATCTATACTTGATGATAATGTATATGTTAAAGGAATTTTTGACGATATTATTGAAAAACCAATTAATAATGAAATATTAAATACGGTAATTAATAAGCATATTGGCTTGTGTCAAGCTTAATTGTAGATTATGGATTTTGCACATTGATCAAAAAATGCTTCTCTTCACTGCTTAATTCATGTGAGTAAATGACCAATTTTGAAGCAAGCGTTACCTTCCTGACGGCAAAGCAGGCGAAAAAAATGGAGTTTTCTTGCAAATAATATTAAACAATTAGTTTAATATTGGCAATTCAGTACTGATGCTAAATTGGTGCGTTACGAAAAATACAACGAGTCATTGACCTTAAAAGAGCGAAAAAATACACAACCCTAAAGCGAATTGCTATATATCGCTTTTTAGTTGTCTATTTTCCCACATACCTTTTGTGGAATACCTAGGCTTTCAGGTATTCCTGAAAAAATACTATTCAACCAATAATGTACAATAAAACGAGTTTTATCAGGTTCAAAATATATCTCTCCCTCACGCAAGGGCTTTTTTCCAGAGGGGTTATCTTTCTTTATAATAAAACCATTTACCAAAATATTAATTACCGATTCTAAACCTGTATCTTCAATCAAATCTCTATTATTTATCTTATTTATAGATACATTTAAACCATTATAATTCATAACTAAATTTCCTTTTGCCTTATTTGGGAAAGCAACAACATTAAATGACAAAGAATTAAGCTGTCCTTTTTCTACGTACATATGTGAAAATGGTTCTAAAATGGAATTAAATTGTCTTAAATCCATTTTAGACAATGAACCCGAAAAAATCATGGGTTGATTCAAATTTATAAGAGGTAAATTAAATTTTGCTTTTAGCTTTCCTTGATTGGCTATAACCGCATCAAAATCAATTTTAAGCAATTGAATAAGATTTAATTCATTTGAAATATTGCATATATTTCTCAAGAGGGCATTTGCCTTTGTTAATCCTATTTTGCCAGAATGTTTTGCCCTTGTAGTGCAGCCCTCAAACAAAATATTCCCTGATGAGCATACTATTGAATCAATTTTTATTGGAAATTTTATATTTCGTATTAACTCTTGAGGTAATGGCTTGTTTGATAATTTTTTGGGTCGTGCTAATCTTTTATCCTTAAAAACTTCTAGGTCATAATTATCAACAATAATTTTTCTTATCAATAAGCTATCATAAAACAAAAAGGCATTCAAATCAAAATTGATTAATTTTACTACAGGAGCAGTAAATGTTATTCTTTCGGACTCTCTATCAAGAACTTTTGCAAAGCTATTTTTAGAATATAGTGGTATTACTTGAAAATTTTTAATGTCAACAAATTCATTGCTCGATAAAAGTTTAAAAGAGCCAACGCGATAGCGATACATACCATCATGGGTATAATTAATGTTAGTTGCACTGCAAGAAAAATTGCCATAAGAAAGGCTAGCTATTGATACATTTTTATCAATAGGGAAATCTAAATTTGTCAGTTCAAAATACAAACTATCACACTTCACTTTGTTCCCTGCATTAAATCGAGTAGCAGCATTATTTACTTTTAGCTTTTCAACTATAATTCGTTTTAGTAATTTATATTTTTTAGTTGAATCTTTAATAATTGAGCCAAAATTAATATATGGTTTTTCTAATAGAATTGAATCACAGATTAGTTTCCCCGATGATATAAAGGAAACCATATTCATATTAAATATTTGGATTGTATCTATTGAAAATTCGAAATTAGGTATTTTGCTTAGAGTATCTAACTTCTGAAAAACAGTTAAATTTTCAATAATAATATCACCTGTAAAAACATTAATTAAGCTTTTTGTAGCTTCAACATGAATATTATTTCCAATTACTGAGTTTAATTTTTTGTTTAAAGTTGAATTAGCTATTGTATTTATGAATGGCATTATGCCAATACTTAAGCCTAATAAAATCAGAATAGTAATAAAAACAGATCTGCGTAAATTTTTATTTTTAGGGTTCATTAAAAATTGGTAACTATTACATTAATTAATTCTTATGTAGCCTAAGATAGTAATAATTATAGTGTCAATTACTCAATAGTTCGTTAAGATTTTGTATCTATCAAAATCTAACGTACTATTTTTACTAAAACCATTAATCTAATAGCTTTGGGTATAACCCGTCTGCCAAAGTTTCATGGCGGGCAGGTTTAATTTTAATGCCTAAAGGTAATTTACTTTTTAAGCCAATTTAAAATTTTCTCATCGTAAGGTTTTTCTTTTGACCAAGCCACATCAATAAAAGCACCGTTTTCATCAATCATGTATTTCTGAAAATTCCATTTAACTTTTGAGTCAAGCACGCCATTATGGTCCTTTTGAGTTAACCATTGGTAGATAGCATCCATATCATTACCTTTTACCGAAATTTTATGCATCATAGGAAATGTTACACCATAGTTTTTAATGCAGAATTCTCGTATTTCTTCATTAGTTCCAGGCTCTTGTTTTAAAAAGTTGTTTGCCGGGAAACCAATAATAACAAAATCATCTCCACCATACTCCTTAAATAACTTCTCTAAATCTTCATATTGAGGCGTATATCCACACTTTGAAGCAGTGTTAACTACCAAAACTTTTTTACCTTTTAAGGTAGCTAAATCAAAATTGTCACCTTCTAAAGTTTGGGTTTTAAAGTCGTGAAAGCTTTTTTGCTGTCCATAAGTAAATACTGAAAGTAAGAGAATTCCAAATATTAAATAATTTTTTTGCATAATTATTCTGTTTTATAATTTATGTTTATAACAACTAAATGTAAGTTATGTTAATATAAGTAATTTTATTCCTAGAATAGTGCAAATTAGTTCTTTTTGCAAACCAGTTTTTCTATTACTGAAATTAAGATATAAAGCAGAATAATTAAAGGAATAGCTACTAATTTTAATAGAACTAGTAATGCTATACTCAGTATTAGGAATATAAATCGTGTTTTATTCTGGGCGAATTTTATATTTTTAAATTTTAACGAGAACATAGGTAGTTCCGCTACTAGCATAAAGCTCATTATTATTGACAAAACAATTATTACCCATGGAGTTTGGATAATACCTGTAGTGAAATTATTTTCTTGAGTTGCTAAAACAAATGGCAATGATGCCCAAACCAATGCATTTGCAGGAGTAGCTAGTCCTATGAAAGTTTCCGATTGTCTTTCGTCTACATTGAATTTCGCTAAACGCAAGGCTGAAAAAACTACAATAATAAATGGGGCAAATAATTGCAATAAAATTTGTGGCGATGCTTCAAGTAAAGGTTGATTTGCCCATATTTGATTACGAATAAGAACATGTGCAATAACAGCTGGTGCCAAGCCAAAGCTTATCATATCTGCAAGTGAATCTAATTCTTTGCCCATGTCTGAATATGCTCCTAACAAACGGGCACTCATGCCATCAAAAAAGTCGAAAATAGCAGCAATAATTATTAATACTCCTGCCAATACAAGGTTTCCCTCAAAAGCAAATGCTATAGCTAAACTACCTGAAATTACGTTGAAAGAGGTTATTGTATTTGGTACAAAAGAGAAAAATTTGTTAGTTCCCATTTTTATTTTTTTATCTAAATGAATTTATTTTATAAGTATTTTACACTCTAATTTGTAGATTAATACCAAATTGCAAATGTAGGTAAATTAACAAATATGAGTAATAGATTAGTTGCAAGTTTTGAAATGTTAATTTTTTTCGAATATTATATTATCAAGGTCATAGAAAAGCAGTTCGTGTTTTTTTTGATGATTATGCACTTTTTATTGGCAAAAATAGCTTTGGATATGGTTCGCTTTGCTTATTTTTACTTTACTAAAATAATGCAATGAAGCATCTCTCTTTAACTGTAATTTTATTCGTATTTTTATTACTCTCTATTTCGGGAGTTGCCCAAACTGCTCCCAAATATTCCAACGAGTTTATGTCTATTGGTGTTGGCGCTAGGGCATTTGCTATGGGTAATGCCAATGTGGCATCAGTAACAGATGAAACTTCAGTTTATTGGAATCCGGCTGCTTTAACTCAGCTTGGCTATCCAATTACTATAGGACTTATGCATGCCGAGTATTTTGCTGGTTTGGCACAGTACGATTTTGGTGTGTTGGCTTTTAAGCTAGATGATAAGTCGGCTTTTGGAATCTCGTTAATTCGTTTTGGTGTGGATAATATTCCCAATACTACAGAGTTAATTGATAGCGATGGAAATATACGTTTCGACCGTATTACAGCTTTTTCGGTAGCCGATTATAATGTGTCGTTAAGTTATGCTAGGGACTTGGAAATTGAAGGATTAAGCGTTGGAGCTAATGTGAAAATTATTCGTCGCGTTGCAGGAGATTTTGCTGAGGCTTGGGGTTTTGGAATTGATATTTCGGGTTTATTTGTAAAAAATAATTGGAAGGTGGGAGTAATGGTTCGTGACATTACAACGACATTTAATTCATGGACCTTTCACACCGAGGAACTTGAGGAAGTGTTTGAACTAACTGGGAATGTTGTGCCACAAAACAGCACAGAAATTACACTACCTAAGATAATTTTGGGTGGTTCTTATTATCAAGCCATTTATGGTAAGTTTGGTGGGCTTGCTGAACTTAATCTTAATGTTTCAACCGATGGAAAAAGAAACGTTCTTATTACTGGTGATCCTTTTTCTATAGACCCACATTTGGGTCTTGAATTTGACTATAATCAGCTTATATTCTTACGAGGTGGAATTGGGAATATTCAGCAAGAAGATAAAGGATATCAGCGCGATTTAAATTACACCATGCAGCCAAATATTGGATTGGGCATAAAGTATAAGCGCATTAAAGTTGACTATGCTTTAACCGACCTAGGAAATGTTTCAGCAGCTGGCTATTCGCATATTTTTAGCTTAAGCTACTCTATAAATAAAATTAAACTTGAAGATAAATAATTGTACTTAAAGTATGAGATTTACTACAAAAACGATATCGATAATTCTAATCCTATTTTTTAGTTATTCTAGTCTTAGTGCTCAAAACTTTGGCAATGAATGGGTTAATCATAATCAAGAATATTATCGTTTTAGTATTTCAGAAACAGGAATGCATAAAGTGTCAAAAAGTGAATTTATTAGTGCAGGAGTTCCTATTGGCAACTATAATCCTCAACAAATTCAGCTTTTTTTTAAGGGTAAAGAAATACCTTGTTACATTGAGGGCGAAAGCGCTGGAGATATTCAGTTTATTGAGTTTTTTGCAGAAGAAAACAATGGCTGGTTCGATGTTGGAATGTATAATGACCCCATAAACCAAACAAATCCACATTATAGTATTATTAATGATACCGCTAGTGTATTTATCACATGGTCTGAAGGATATAATAATAAGCGTTATAGCATTGAAAATGATCAGAACTTTAATGGATATACACCAGCTAGTTATTGTTATGCAAGCGTACTAAATCTTTATACAAATAAATATTATATTGGTGATGTTAATAACCCAGATTGCGAATATACTGAGGCTGAAGCATGGGCGGATAATATTCGTATACAAAACGCAAGTACGGTTACTAAAAAAATTATAACTCCGAACCCTTTTAATGGTACAATTCCCGTAACAATTGATTGGTCATTAATAACTTTTTCGAAAGGCTTGCACAACCTTACAATTGAAGGACCAGGTTTTGTTGAAGATACTTCGTTTTCAGGGATAAAAACTATTAAAAATATTCAATCTGTTTCTACAGCATCATTAGCCAATGAAAATAATATTTTGTTTAGCAGTAATACAAGCACCGAAGGAGATACCGACTTTTCAGCTGTTTCATATATTGAGATTAAGTACCCAATGCTCTTTAAATTTGAAGGAGTGACTAGTAAGTTATTTAGCTTACCATCGTCACCTGGAGAAAAAACTTATATAGAAATTGTTGAGTTTGGTCATGGTAATACACCATTAATTTATGACTTGATAAATGGGAAGCGAATAGTTGCAACAGTTGATAATGATGTTGTTAAGGCATTAATTCCGGCAACTATTAATGAATCTGAATTAGTGATAGTTCACCCTCAAGCTTATAAAAGCGTTGCTCAAATTAGTAAAAGCACCATGGTTAACTATAGTAATTTGAATAAGGAATATATAATACTAACTCACCCAAAATTAATGTCTGAGGCTGAGTATTACAAAGCCCACCGGAATGCTTATGTTGTTAATGTTGATGAGCTTTATAATCAATTTGCATATGGTATACAAAAACACCCCATGGCTATTCGTAATTTTGCAAGCTATATTTTAAATAATTGGACGGTTCAGCCTAAAAATTTATTTATAATTGGGAAAGGGGTTAGTGCCTCGGGTGATGATGGTTATGTGGGTTACCGAAAAAATTTAGGAGCTTATAGAAACTGTCTTATTCCTCCAATGGGTAATCCGCCTAGCGATGTGCTATTAACTGCAAAAACTGACGGTGTTTCAGCCTATTCAGCAATTCCAACGGGCAGGCTAGCTGCATTAACTCCAAAGCAAGTAGCCGACTATTTAGCTAAAGTAATTGAGTTTGAATCTAATGAAGCAGCAGAATGGATGAAGCATGCCATTCATTTTGGTGGAGGAAGCAATTCTAATGATCAAGCAAGGTTTGAATCTTATTTAAAAGAATACGAGAATTATTTTGAGGATACCTTATTTGGTGGTTATGTTTCTACTTTTTTAAAGACAAGCTCGGCTCCAATTGAAATAACGAAATCAGATAGTGTAGAGAATCTTATTAATAATGGAGTTAGTATAATGACTTTTTTTAGGCATGGTTCAACAACTGGTTTTGATCAGAATATTGATGATCCCTCGGCTTTTTTGAATTTTGGAAAATACCCTTTATTAATAGCAAATTCTTGTCATACTGGAAATATATTTCTTCCAAATCAATTTAGCACAAGCGAAGATTGGGTATTAATCCCAAATAAAGGAACTATTGGTTTTTTAGCTGTGACTCATAGAGGGTATGCAGCTTATTTAAATCTTTTTACAAATAATTTATATAAGAGGCTAAGTAGCGTTGATTATGGCAAATCTCTAGGATATATGATAAATAGTACAAGGCAAGAGATTATAAATAGTTATCCAACTTCTGATCTTACACGTAATACTGCTCAAGAATTTACACTACATGGTGATCCTGCTCTTGTATTAAATAGTTTTCCTTTACCCGATTTTGTAATGCAGAAAAGCTCAATCAGTTTTTCTCCAAGTATTTTAACCACTGAAATTGATTCGTTCAATTTAAACATTGCGGCAAAAAATATTGCTAGAGCAACTCCTGAGGCCTTTGCTATTCACGTGGCACGTACTTTTTCTGATGGTTCGAGTATTGATACACAGATAATTGTTAATGGATTAAAGTATAAAGAAAACATTTCCATTAAATATCCAATTAATAGACTTAAAGGGCAAGGTGTAAATAGTTTTTTTATTAGTATGGATGCAAATTTTCAGGTAGAAGAATTATCGGAGAGCAATAATATAACAACTGTTGTTACTTTTATTTCATCGAGCGATTTAATTGCTACTGTTCCTTATGAATACAGCCTTATTCCGGAGCCACCAAAAGCCCTAAAGGCCGTTACTGGCGACCCTTTTGCTTCACAAAGCACTAATACCTTTCAATTAGATACGTCTTATTTATTTTCTAGCCCCTTTTTAATTAGTGAAAATATTACACATCCTGGGGGTGTTGTAGAATGGGTACCTCCAGTTAGTTTTGAGCAAAATAAAACTTACTATTGGCGAACTGGCAAAAGTGAAACTAAAAATGGAGAAAAATGGTCTGCAAGTTCCTTTGTTTACCAAATTAATAAATCAGGTTGGTTGCAAGGTGATTTTGGTCAATTAAAAAACAATGCCTTTATTTTCATTAAACCAAATAGTGCTACTAAACAATTCGATTTTATTACTACACCAAAACGCTTAAGTTGCTATAATATTGGATCTCCAAGCAATAACTCAGAGTACTATAAAATTCGTTTTGCTATAGATGAAATTACCGATTACTCATCGTGTGGAGCCGGAGGTGCTATGCTACTGGTTGTAATTGATACTTTGGATTTAATGCCATGGGAATCAGACAAGGATGAAGCCTTTGGAAATACTAATTACCCTAAATGCGCTTCTCGAAATAGGAATGATCTGTATTTTGTTTTTCCTGGTAATAATGAGGGTGTTGCAAATCTTGCCAATGTGGTAGATAATTATGTACCCAATGGTTTTTATATTCTGACATACTCCTTTAACCAGATAAAATATTCCGATTGGAGCGAGGCTAATGTGCAGGCTTTTGAAAGTTGGGGCGCTGCAAATATACGTTTTCAAACAGATTACACACCTTATATTTTCTTTACAAAAAAAAATGATATTACTGAGTCGAAAGAAGTAATTGGAACTAGTATAGATGATGTTATTAAATTAGAAGATGTAGATCTTATTAATAATTTTGTTTATGGAGACATTTATAGTACTCTTATTGGACCATCGCAAAATTGGGAGCTTGTTGAGTGGGATGCTACGAAACTAGAGGATAACCCGGAGGAGGTAGCCTATCTTAAAATTAATGGAGTAAAAAGTAATGGTGAGATGGTTTTATTACATGATTCAATAGTGGAGAATAGTATTGATATATCAGGTATCTCATCACAAACTTACCCCTACCTTAAATTAGGATTTCATACAAAAGACGAAGTATTTAAAACGCCATCGCAGTTAGATTATTGGTTGGTTCAATATACACCAATCTCCGATTTGGCTATAAATCCCACCAAGGGACATGAATTCTATAGTGATACTCTGCAAGAGGGTGATATTGGTAGCATGACTATTGCAATTGAAAATATTGGCACTGTTGATGTGGATAGTGTTTTAGTTAGGTATTGGTTGCAAAATAGTAAGAATGAGAACTTTCCACTTGACTGGCACAGGCTTAGCCCTTTAAAGCCCAATGAGGTAGTATTAGATACCATATCTTTTAAAACCTTATATCATTCGGGAAATATGAGTTTGTGGTTAGAAATAAACCCAATTGTGGCTGAAACCTTAGAATATGATCAGCCAGAGCAAAATCATTTTAATAATTTAGCAAAAAAGATATTTTTTATAGAACAAGATGCACATAACCCTTTGCTCGACGTTACTTTCGATGGTGTTCATATAATGGATGGAGATATTGTTTCGGCACGTCCCGAAATTACTATTCAACTTAAAGATGAAAACCCTTTTATTGCTATAGACGATACTGCTACTTTTTCACTGTATGTTAAATCGCAGCAAAATAATACTGAAAAAAAAATATCATTATCAAATAATTCAGAGGTTATCTTTATACCTGCTGAATTACCAAAGAACTATGCCCAATTAATATATCAACCAGAATTTGCTGAAGATGGTATATACGAACTTAGGGTTCGAGCAAAGGATGCTACAGGGAACGAATCGGGAAGCTTCGATTACTTAATATCGTTTCAGGTAATTAACGAAAGTAGTATTACAAATGTTTTTAATTACCCAAATCCGTTTAGTACTTCTACCAGGTTTGTATTTGAGCTTACTGGTTCTGAAATACCTGAGGAATTCCGCATAGATATTTTAACGGTTACTGGGCATGTGGTAAAAATAATTTATCAAGATGATTTGGGACCCTTGAATATTGGTAAAAATATTACTCAGTATGTCTGGGATGGGCGTGATATGTACGGTGATCCATTGGCAAATGGAGTTTATTTTTACAAAGTATCGGCCCGTCTAAATGGCAAAGAACTTAAAAACCGTGAAACAGGTACAAATAAATTCTTTAAAAATGGTTTTGGAAAAATGTATATAATGAGGTAAATGAGTAGGAAGAAAATTATTTTTTTGGACACCCTCACTATAATTTCCTCTAAAGACTTCGTTTTTAGCGCCTCTTCTTCTTTTCCAATAGCTATCGGATCAATCCAATGCCAGTAGCTATTGGCACTCTATTGTGATTAAGAGTTAAATTTATTTAAAAGCTTTTTAGCCCTACTTTATAATGTTATTATATACACTTCCAAAAATATGCTATTTTTGCACCAAATTTTATCATATCAACTACAATACAAAATAAATATTATGAAAAGAACAAGCACTTTATTATTCGCACTGGCACTTGGCATTTCATCAATTGCTCAAACTACACCTAAAAAAGATACCACTTGGAATACCGGTGGTTTATTTGCACTAACTATTTCACAATCTAATTTTACAAATTGGGCAGCAGGCGGTGAAAACAGTTATTCGGCAAATGGCAAGCTTGGCTTATTTGCAAACCACACAAAAGAAAAGTCTATTTGGGAAAATAACTTAGACTTAGCTTATGGTATTTCGAACCAAAGCAATGTTGGACTTAGAAAAACTGACGATTTAGCTGAGCTGAATTCGAAATATGGTTTTAAAGCAAACGATAAATGGTATTATTCTGTAGTATTTAATTCAAAAACACAATTTGATAAAGGATACCAATATTCAAACATTGATTCAATAGAACCTTTAGTAATATCTAGAGCTTTTGCACCAATGTATTTAAACCTTGCTATTGGTATGGACTATAAGCCAAATAAATATACTTCGCTGTTTCTTTCTCCTTTAAATACAAAGAACATTTATGTATATGATGAAAAATTTGGAGAACGCTATTCCATAGACTCCGCCATGAACCTAAGAACTGATGTTGGTGCATTAGTTAACTTTAAGTATGAAAGAGAAGTGCTTGAAAATATTAATTTTTTAACTAAGCTTAACCTTTTTGCCAATTACCTTGATTTAAAGGGTGTTGATGATGTAGACCTAAGTTGGGAGGTACTAGTTACTATGAATGTATTTAAAGTTTTATCGGTTAATTTAAACACACATTTAATTTGGGATAAAGATGTTAAAACGGTAAATACTGATGGTACACTAGGGGATGCAAAAGTGCAGTTTAAAGAAATTTTCGGTGCTGGTATTGCCTATAAATTCTAGAGAAAATTATTCGCAAAATAAAAAAGGTCTGAACACATTATCTGTATTCAGACCTTTATTTTGAGCGGGAGACGGGATTCAAACCCGCGGCCCTCAGCGTGGAAGGCTGATGCTCTATCAGCTGAGCTACTCCCGCAATACTCTATTAATGCTCTATCTCTCGATAGTTACTATTGCAATAATAAAATGAAGTGGGGAGAGAAGGATTCGAACCTTCGAAGTCGTAAGACAACAGAGTTACAGTCTGTCCCAGTTGGCCACTTTGGTATCTCCCCAAATAAATATTATCAATATATTAAGAACGTTTGTCTAATTTCAAAATTGGAGCCGGTAGGCGGATTCGAACCGTCGACCTGCTGATTACAAATCAGCTGCTCTGACCAACTGAGCTATACCGGCTTTAACACAACTTTTTTAGAGAACTTCGTTTTGAAATGACTGTCTCAAAACGGTGTGCAAAAGTATAAGATTTTTTTTTCTGTGCAATAGCAAACATAAAAAAAAAATAAAAAAAATATTCTCAATAATTTATTGTTCTTTCTAGTAGGTATTTACAATAAAAAACGTGCCATGCGAATTGCATAGTACGTTTTATCCGATTATAATATATTTTTCAATTGTTGGATGAAACATCCCCTTCGTATATTTGCACTTCCAAATTTGCTTCTATACTATA